>SKLK01000053.1 GCA_007123265.1 Kiritimatiellia bacterium | reverse complement strand
GGCGGGGCCGAGCGCAAGGCGCGCGGGACGGGGCTGGACTCGTGTCCGCACCGGCCCGCGCAACACCGCGATCGGTCATGGCTGGCGCGTGACCCACGCGACCCTTTTGGCCAACGCACACCATAAGAACCAAGTACCGCTCAACGGTCAGGCAGGAATGCCCGACCTACAGTGCCACAGTTTCTCTGTCCCTAACGCACTGTCCCTAACGCATGCGGGCTGAAGCCCGCGCAGAGCTTCCGGCTAAAGCCGGTACTCTGACAGTCCACATTAGCTTTCGCCCGAAGGGCTGCTACGCGGGGGGGGCGGACCGGTTTTCGGTGGCAGGTTGTCGGTTTCGCAACGCGTACTTCTGTCATCGTCACCTGCTCCTAAACGGCGCAGGGCACTTGGATGACACAGTTCATGGTGCCAAACGGATTTCGCCAATAATCCCAATGATAGCCCCGATAGATCTCGGGATACCGCTCAACCTCCATCCACTCCCGCCGGATCAAATCATAATACTTGTACTCGTATCGCCCAGACGGCAATTGCAGCGTAAACGTGCGCTGAGGACAATGGGAGGCAATAAAACCATTGCGGTTCCGGGGCGGCTCGATTGACCAGCAACTAAAGTCACCGGTGACAATCATTTGCCGCCCTGTCTGTTCGAAATCGCCGAGGTCAAAGGTCAATTCGTACAGGTTCCTCCCGGATACCAGTTGGATATGTGTGATCATTAGCTCGCTCTCTTCGAGGCCACCTTGCCGGTATACACCCTATTCACGTTCCTGAGAAAAGGCCTCCCCTGCCGCCGTCGCCACCACGCGCTGGTTGCGATGCCAGCGATTCTCCCGCACCACGATGGCATCCTCGCTCGCCGCCCGATTATACCAAGCAGGGGTGACTTCAAAACGATCCAACAGGGCGGCGTCCAGATGCGGGTGGTCGGCCTGAAGGTCAGTCAATGCCGGCATATCGCTATCCGGATGCTCATGCAGCCAAACAATCCGGGCCCAGGCAATTTGCCGCGCATCGCTTAGCCGATGCGCCTCACCTGCCGACATGAGCGAGGCACAACCAGTCAGCATGCTCAACACAGCAATCGGAATAATGAACTGAAGGATTTTACGTAACATGGGCCCTCCTTTGCCTGACCGCTTCATACAACAGAATGGTGGCGGCCGCAGCAACGTTGAGCGAATCACATTGACCCAACATCGGGATGCGGACCAGCCCGTCCGCTTGGTGCATCCAGAATTCACTGAGGCCGACCTGTTCGGCGCCGACAAGAATCGCGGTGCCGGGGCGGTAATCGATTTCGGTATAGTCCCGGTCGGTATGCGGCGTGGCGGCAACGATCTGGATGTTACGGGATTGCAACCAGTCGCGCACTTCCGCCGAACCGGCATCGACGACAGGTACGGCAAAGACGGTACCAATACTGGCGCGGACCACGTTCGGATTGTGAATGTCCGTGCAGCGGTCGCACACGATCACCGCATCCACCCCGGCGGCATCGGCCGAGCGCAGCATGGTGCCCAGGTTCCCGGGCTTTTCAATATGTTCAGCCACCAACAACAGTGGATCGTCGGGCAAGTCAAGGTCGGCGAGCGTGAGATTCCGTTGCGGAGCCAAGGCCAACAATCCTTCCGGCCGATCGCGATAGGCCATCTTCTCAAACACCGGGGCGGTGCAGGACCAGATGGTCGCGCCCGCTTGCCGGGCTTGCTCGATCAAGGCCGGCTCGTTTTCGCCAAGAAACCAGTCCGGACAAACGAACAGGCTATGCGGACGAACCCCGTTGTCGAGGGCCCGCTTCAATTCCCGATAGCCTTCGATTAATAAGACACCTTCGGCATCGCGATTGGCGCGCTTACGCAATTTAACCACATACTTGACCCGGGGATTCTGCAAACTGGTCAAACAGGTGGACGCCGTGTCCGGGGGCGCATCCGCCGACCTAGGTGACGGGTCAGGACGCAAACCATCGCTCCCGGGCAGCGGCCAACGCTCGTCCCCGATGGGACTGACGATTCTTTTCGGCGGCACTCATTTGCGCGAACGTCCGCTGCTCGCCATCGGGGATAAACAGCGGATCATAGCCGAAGCCCCCCTCGCCCATGGGTGCCGTGGCGATGGTTCCGGCACAAATGCCTTCCACATATTGCGCGCGACCGTCGGGTTCCGCCAAGGCGATCACACAGCGGAAGCGGCCACGGCGATCATCCACATCAGCGAGCGCGTCCAGGAGTTTACGGTTGTTCGCGGCGTAATCCGGAGGTTCACCGGCGTAGCGCGCCGAATAGACGCCAGGCGCCCCGTCCAAGGCGGACACTTCCAACCCGGTATCATCGGCCAAGGCCCGCAGTCCGGTGGCCAGCGCCAGGGTGACGGCCTTTTTGACCGCATTGGCTTCCAACGTCTCGCCGTCCTCAATCACTTCGGGGATGTCCGGAAAATCCAGCGCACTGACCCACTCGAATTCTCCCGTGCCAAGAATCGCCTCGAACTCCTCAAGCTTATGCTGGTTTCGGGTCGCCAATACTAATTTAGTGGTTGCCATAAACTCGATTCTCCTCCCGGTCGCTTTCCCTTATCGCAAGACACGCAGCTGATCTTTGATCCAGTCCTCGGCCAGCACCAAGCCGGCCAAAAACATATAGCCGAAATTCCGGGCCACGTTGCCCCACCCGATCACCTCATCATCACTGGTAGAAAAACAACCACACGCGACATCAAGTCCGCGCAGGATGTTAAAGGTTATCGCCGCGGTGAACACGGCCAACATCAGCAGAATGACCAATGCCGCGCCGTCTTTGAAGGTGCGCGAGCCCACAATCGCTAGGGCTGCAACCAACTCAATCCAAGGCAATGTGATGGCGATGGCGTTGATGGTGAAGTCCGGCATGACCTGATACAGGTAAATGGCCTCGGCAAATGAAGCGGGAAACAGAATCTTGTGAAGGCTTGCCAGCGCGAAAACAAAACCGAGAATGACCCGGCCACAAAAGATAAGTATACCGACATTCACGGCGCCCCCTCCATGGGATGGCCCGCATCGGCCCACGCATCGATACCCGCCACCATCACGGCGACATTGGTCCACCCCTGCTCGCGGAGAAACAGGGCGAGGAGCAAGGCCTCATCGCAAATGGCACTGGAGCAAAAAGCAATCACAGGCTCCTCCGGCAACACCATCATCTGCACGTCCGGGAACGCTTCATCCACCGCACGGAGCGGTAACGACAGGGCACCCGGGATGGTGCCGGCAAAATACTCGTCCGCACTTCGGGCGTCAACGAACCAATGGCTGCCGGCCTGCAAGGCGTCGTACCCCTGACTCACGGACACCACGTCAAAGCCTTCCTGCAAGGTACGGGACTCCACTCGCAGGCTCCACTCCTCCAACCAAGGGATCCCATGCTCGGGACGCAGGGCATTGACCACGGCCCCGATCAGTCCGCCGATAAACACGAGCAGCAGGGCTTGTACCCATATCCGGCTTGTCAGTCTATTGGTCATGGCTCGCATTTCACGGTTGAATCATC
>SKLK01000161.1 GCA_007123265.1 Kiritimatiellia bacterium | reverse complement strand
TGGTCTCCGCTAATCCCAAATAAAAGTCTACATCGAAAGGTTGAACGACGACGTTGTCGCCTACATTCTCGTAGTAGACTCGCACGGTAATCTGATCGCCATTTTGGTAAATGTCATGTGGCGCTGGATTCAGGATCACCGGAGGATTCGCCCGCCGGAAGGTGAGATCTGGTGTTCCCAACACCGTCAAGTTGTCGTGTAAGATAACAGTGTTATTGGCCCGGTTACTGTCATTCTGAAATTCGTCTGGATCCAAGATGGCTCGCAGCGAATAGTTGCCGGGAGTGATGCCCGGTGGCACAGACAACAAGGTTGTTAAAACAAAAGTGGCGTTCGGATTGGCAAGATCACGGATCGGTCGATCCGTATTTAACAGGGGGGAACTTGCGAAGAGGCGCCAGCGCAATCGCGTCGTCGGCAAGAACGGTCCGCCAAAATTCGGCACCAGTTCGTAGCGGATGAAGGATCGTAACGAGTCGCCCTCATTGGGGCTTTGATTGGCCACTGTAATCGTGGCCGAGAATTGCGAATTCGCCCGTAGCCCTGGACCGTGCGGGATATCCACCGATGCCGTTCCCGGAATGAAGGCATAATCCACCGGGCCCGCTTCGACCCAGCCTCCCATCGCCAATACCAGTAAGACAATCGCCAGCCTCTTCATACCCCGACCCTCCATGATTCCCTGATTAAGGTGTAAGGATAAACTGGTTGAACCTTTTCGGCAATGAAGAACGTAAATTTTTGCGTAGATGATCAAAAATGAGTTGACCCCGTATGTAGTTTCATTATGGTGGTAAATGCGCGCTATAATACTAGATATAGTGGTGTGTGCTTGTTTTTCATAACCCTATACGGGCGAATACTTTAACCTATAAGGAGGCTTGGCTATGGTGAATCCGCGTGCAACTGTCGATATGAATGAACCGGAAACAATCACTCAGCGAGCGGCTTCGGCCCGGGGGCTGAGGGTGCCGCGGGTGTTCAGTACAGCAGGCGTGGATCCGTTTGAAACGGTGGAGTGGGAGCGACGCACGGCCGCGATAACGGATGACAAGGGCCAAGTCATTTTTGAGCAGGAAAATGTGGAGGTGCCGAAATCATGGTCGATGTTGGCGACCAATGTGGTGGCCTCAAAGTATTTCTACGGCGAGATCCATACCGATGAACGCGAGTATTCGGTCCGGCAACTGATCCATCGGGTGGCGCGCACGATTGCCGACTGGGGCCGGGACGATGGCTACTTCGCCTCTGCGGAAGATGCGGAGATCTTCTATGAGGAGCTGGCTTGGCTGTGTCTGCATCAGTACGGGGCCTTCAATTCGCCGGTCTGGTTCAATTGCGGCTTGCATCACGTCTATGGTGTGGGCCAGGACAGCGGCGCGGGCAATTATTTCTACAATCCCAAGACGCGACAGATCGATCGCGCCGCCAGCCAGTACGAGTATCCCCAATGCTCCGCCTGCTTTATCCAGTCGGTTGAAGACACGATGGAAGGCATCATGGAACTGGCCCATAGTGAGGCCATGCTGTTCAAGTACGGTAGCGGCACAGGCACCGATCTGTCGACGATCCGCAGTTCCCGCGAAAAACTCAGCGGCGGCGGCCGTCCCAGTGGTCCCTTGTCATTTCTCAAAGTATACGATGCGATCGCCAGTGTGGTGAAGTCGGGTGGCAAGACCCGGCGCGCAGCAAAAATGAATACGCTGAAAGATTGGCACCCCGACATCAAAGAATTTGTCCAAGCCAAGGCCAACGAAGAACGCAAGGCGTGGGCGTTGATCGAGGCCGGGTACGAAGGCGACTTTAATGGCGAGGCCTATGGCTCGATCGCCTTTCAAAATGAAAACCTCAGTGTGCGGGTGACCGATGCGTTCATGCAGGCGGCGATCGAGGACCGGGAATGGACCACGCATTATGTCACCGATCCCAGCCAGCCCGGCCCCACCTATAAGGCCCGCGATTTATTGAAGTGGATGGCGGAAGGCACCTGGCTTTGCGGCGATCCCGGCGTCCAGTACGAGGACACCATTCAACGTTGGCACACCTGCCGCAACGATGCCCCGATCAATTCCTCGAATCCGTGTAGTGAATACATGTTTCTGGACAATACGGCCTGCAACCTGGCCTCGCTCAATTTGATGAAGTTCATGGATGAGGACGGACAGTTTGATGTGGACCGATTCAAGGCGGCGGTGGACATCTTCATTACCGCGCAGGAAATCGAGGTCGATCACGCCAGTTATCCCACGGCATCGATTGCCGAACGAAGCCACGTATACCGGACGCTGGGACTGGGGTATGCCAACCTCGGCTCGTTACTGATGGCCAGCGGCTTGCCGTACGACAGCGATGAGGGGCGGGGGATTGCCGCCGCCATCACCGCAATCATGCACCTGGAGGCCTATAGCCAATCGGCCCGCCTGGCGGGACAATGCGGTCCGTTCGAGGGCTACACCGGGAACCAGGAGCCGATGCACGAGGTGATGCAACGGCACTTGGACGCCATTCAGAATATTGAAAAGACGGCCCCCGCCTATTTGGTCGAAGCCGCGCAACAATGTGGCGATGAAGCCGTTGCCTTGGGCGAACGCTTTGGTTACCGCAACGCCCAGGTAACCGTATTGGCACCGACCGGCACGATCGGTTTCATGATGGATTGCGACACAACGGGCGTGGAGCCGGATATTGCCCTGGTCAAATACAAGCTGCTGGCCGGCGGCGGCATGTTGAAGATCGTCAATAAGACCGTGCGCCACGCGCTGACCCACCTCGACTACAGTCCGGAACAGATCGACGCGATCATCGAATACATCGACGAAAACGACACGATTGAGGGCGCTCCCGCCTTGCGTCCGGAACACCTTCCCGTGTTTGATTGTGCGTTCAAGCCCCGCAACGGCAAGCGCTACATTGCCTATTTGGCGCATGTCAAAATGATGGCTGCGGTGCAACCGTTCCTGTCCGGCGCCATCAGCAAGACCGTTAACATGCCGGAGCAAGCCTCGGTGGACGAGATCATGGAAACCTATATCGAAGGCTGGAAGCGCGGCTTGAAGGCGTTGGCGATTTATCGCGATGGCTGCAAACGTAGTCAACCGGTCAGCACCGGTTCGTCCGAAAAGAAGGCGGAAGCGGAAGCGAAAGCGCCCGGCACCAATGGCTCGAAAGCGCATCCCTTGCGCCGGCGACTCCCGAATACGCGCCGCTCAATTACACACAAGTTTGAAATCGGCGGGCATGAAGGCTATCTCACGGTTGGCCTCTACGAGGATGGTAGCCCGGGAGAACTGTTTATCACGATGGCGAAGGAAGGCAGCACCATCGGCGGGATCATGGACGCGTTTGGTACCGCGATATCGATTTGCTTGCAGTACGGTGTCGATGTCCAAACCTTGGTGAACAAATTTGTGCATACGCGCTTTGAACCCAGTGGCTTCACCAAGAATCCGGATATTCCGATTGCCAAGTCGTTGATGGATTACATCTTCCGCTGGCTTGGCCTGACCTTTGTGAAGGGATACGACGAGCGTCAGGTCAGCGCCGAGG
>SKLK01000158.1 GCA_007123265.1 Kiritimatiellia bacterium | reverse complement strand
TCGGCGTCGACGAAACAAAAGCGCGGTATTCCTGTGCCTGGCGCGCGGAAGATCGTCAATACCGAGTTGTCCGGCTTTACTCGCCAGTTAAGCGCCATGCTCGGCGCCGGCATGCCGATTGTCTCGGCTCTGCAGGCGCTGGAAGAACAATCCGATAATAAGCATTTCAAGCCCGTGGTCCGGCTGGTTCGTGAATCCTTGGAGGCGGGACTTAGTTTATCGGAGTCCATGCGCCAGTTCCCTTCGGTCTTCGATTCGCTCTATTGCAATATGATTCTTGGCGGTGAGCGCAGCGGTGAACTGCCGGAGACGATGGGCCGGTTAGCCTCTTTCCTCGAAGCCAATGCCAAGTTACGGCGTAAGGTGAAGGCGGCGATGATGTATCCGGTGATTGTGCTGATCATTTCCATCATCATTGCCTTCGGCCTGATTATCTTTGTCGTTCCGGTGTTTGGCGAAATGTTCGAGGATTTCGATGCCGCGCTACCTGCGCCGACGCAGTTTCTCCTCGATCTCAGCGGGTTTCTGCAAAATAACATCACCCTCTTTATCCTCAGCGTGATCGGGCTCGTTTACGGATTCCGGCGGTGGAAGCAGTCGCCTATGGGAGCGTTTACCTGGGACGGGTGGATGTTAAAGGCGCCGGTGTTCGGCAAGTTGAATCAATTTGTTGCCGCCGCCCGGTTCGCGCGCATGCTCAGCCAAATGACCCGCAGCGGTGTGCCGATTCTCAATGCCCTCGAGATTGTCGCCGGTGCCGTAGGCAACCGCGTGGCGGAGGAAGTGATTGTAAATGCCCGCCACGTGGTGGAGAAAGGCGACCCGCTCTCCTCCGCGCTGATCAAGCAAAAGGTCTATCCCCTCAGCCTCGTCCGTATGCTGCAGGCGGGCGAGAAGTCGGGGAATATTAATGACATGATGGATAGCATCGCGGACTATTACGAAGATGAGGTCGACACCATGTTGTCCGGGCTAACGTCATTGTTGGAACCACTATTAATGGTTTTTTTGGGCGTAATCATTGGCAGCTTGGTCGTTGCCATGTTCATGCCGATGTTCCAAATGGGCGATATTGTAGGAGGTGGATAAGTCCATGGCGAAATTGTTACTTGTTGAAAACGAACCGGCTACGCTGGGATTGCTGACCACGCTGCTGAAAGCCGAAAACCACGAGGTGACCCCGGCCAAAGGCGGCGAGGACGCCTTGACCCTGCTGGAAACGCGGTCCTTCGATTTAATGCTCACCGATATTCGCATGAGCGGTATGGACGGCATGCAGTTGCTGGACAAGGCCAAGAAGATCGTGCCCGACATGCCGGTGATCATGCTGACGGCGTTTGGCACCGTCTCCACGGCGGTGGAGGCCTTGAAGCTGGGTGCGTTCGACTACCTCACCAAACCGTTCAAGGTCGACGAGCTGATGACCACGGTTCGGCGCGCCTTGGAATACAACCGGGCCATGCAGGAAAATGCCTCGATGAAGGCGGAACTGGAGACCCGCTACCGGATGGAGAACATCGTTGCCGAAAGCGAGTCCATGCAAAAGGTCTGCGAGATGATTCGCCGCGTGGCACCCACCGATGCCACGGTGCTCATCTCCGGCGAAAGTGGCACCGGCAAGGAGGTCGTGGCCAAGGCCATTCACGCATGCAGCATGCGTAAGGATAAATTGTTCTTGCCGGTCAATTGCGCGGCCTTGCCAGAGCCCCTGCTCGAGTCCGAGATGTTCGGGCATGTGAAGGGGGCCTTTACCGGGGCGGACTCCCACAAGGCCGGCCTCTTTGAGGCGGCGGAGGGCGGTACCATCTTCCTCGATGAAATTGGTTCCATGCCCATCGCCATCCAAAGCAAACTGTTGCGCGTATTGCAGGAACGCGAAGTGCGCCGACTGGGCTCCAACGATCATGTATCCGTCGATGCGCGGGTGCTCGCGGCCAGTAACGAGGATTTGCGTAAACGAATCGATGAAGGCCAGTTTCGCGAGGACCTCTTTTATCGGTTAAGCGTCATCACCATCGACATCGAGCCGTTGCGCGACCGGCCCAAAGACATTCTCCCGATTGCCTACGCCATCATCCGCAAGGAAACCCCGGAAGGTAAGCAGCGCCCCAAACTGAGCGCCGAAGTCGGTGAGCTGCTGGAAACGTATGACTGGCCCGGCAACGTGCGCCAACTGGAGAACTGCATTAAACACGCACTCACCTTCGCCAGTAGCGATGTCATCTCTGTTGACGACCTACCGCCTCAGATTGCCAATGCCCCGCGCGCCTCGAAGCGGGGCCTGTTGAACAGAGCCGACGAAGGCATGGGCAAGGCCGCCTCGCTGAAGGCGTTTTTGCGAGAGCAGGAAAAGAAGTACCTGCGCCAGGTATTGGAGCGTTCCGGCGGCGACAAGGAAGCCGCCGCCGAGAAACTCAACATCAGCCTCGCCACCCTCTACCGCAAACTGCCGGACGAAGATGACGAGTAAACGCTATCTGCAGCAGATAAACCCGGGCAACCTATAGGGGCGGGCATGTACTTGGAGTATTACGGTTTGGTTGAATACCCCTTTCACGTGACGCCGAACCCACGGTTTGTGTTTTGGACCAACCAGCACCGGGACGCGTTGGATCACTTGCTCTACGGCATTAACCAACGTAAAGGTTTTATACAACTGACCGGTGAAGTCGGTACGGGCAAGACCACCCTGTGCCGTGCCTGTTTGGAGCAGTTGGGAGATGACGTAAAGACGGCGTTGGTGATCAATCCGTTCCTGTCCCCCGCGCAGTTGTTGCGGGCCTTAATCAATGATTTCGGTTTGACCGCAGATCAGGACGATATGCTTTCATGCACCGAAACGCTGAATCAGTTTCTATTGAACCAGTACGAATCCGGTCGAAATGTGGTGGTCTTTATTGATGAGGCGCAGAACCTGCCCATGGCCGCAATGGAACATGTCCGGTTGCTGTCCAATTTGGAAACAGACGATACGAAGTTGTTGCAGGTGGTTTTATGCGGACAACCCGAGCTGGCCGAGCGTTTGGCCGGGCCCGAGTTGCGGCAATTGCGGCAACGCATATCGGTGCGGTACCGACTGGAATCGCTCGATGAGCGCGATATGTGCCGTTACATTGCCCATCGCATAGCGGTGGCGGCCAACGGCAATGATCCCGGGGTCAGTTTCACCGATGCGGCGCTTTGGCTGATTTATGCCCAATCCAAGGGGTGTCCACGCCTCGTCAATGCGTTGGTGGATCATGCCTTGCTGGCGGGGTATGTCGCCCGCCAGCACACGATTACGGAAGGCTGTGTCCGTCGCGCCATCCAACAGTTGCAAGGAGAGCCGTCATGAGCTTGTTAAGCGATGCCTTGAAACGCCAACGGGAGGATGCGGCCCGAAAGGGAGCCGCAGCCCGGCCGGATGCCGACGAAGCGGGAGCGGACGGAGAGGCTGATGAGCCCGTTGTTGTGGCAGTGCCTGCCCAACCCGCGCCGACGCCCGAACCGGATCCAGCACCGGAGGCGGAGCCAGCCGATCAGGAGTCCGCGACACCCGGCCATCGGCGGGAATGGGTGGCGGTAGG
>SKLK01000075.1 GCA_007123265.1 Kiritimatiellia bacterium | reverse complement strand
GGGTAAAGCCAAGGTGTTTGAGTCGGAGGAGACCGCGCTTAAAGCGGTCTTAAATGGGACGATTCGTAAAGGTCACGTAATTGTGATTCGGCAGGAAGGTCCGAAAGGCGGGCCGGGGATGCGGGAAATGCTGGCGCCGACCTCTGCGGTGATGGGGAAGGGGTTGGGCAAGGACGTGGCCTTGATTACCGATGGCCGTTTCTCCGGTGGCAGTCACGGGTTCGTGGTGGGCCACATTACGCCGGAGGCCTATGTGGGCGGCCCGATTGCGGTGATCAAGAACGGCGACAGCATTACCATTGATGCTGAAAAGCGGACCCTGAATCTGGATGTCACCGATGCGGAATTGAAACGTCGCTTGGCGAAGTGGAAGAAGCCGAAGCCGCGCTATACGCATGGCGTTCTGGCGAAGTATGCGGCCCAGGTGAATTCGGCATCAGAAGGCGCGGTCACGGATTCGGCTCTGGTTCTTTAACGGCCCGCTTCGCAATACCTCGCAGCATACCCAAAAAGATAAAGTGATGTAGCGGGTACAAGCTGTACCAGTAAAGCCGTCCCCATACGCCGGCGGGATCAAAGATAGCGGTATGCCGAATCTCTGCGCCGTTCACGTGGGGGGTGACCTCGAATTCCAGCCACGCCCGCCCGGGTAGCCGCATCTCGGCGAATAGCCGCAAGCTGTGGGGTGGATCGATTTCCTCCACCCGCCACCAATCCAAGGTATCGCCCACGCAGAGCTCGACCGGGTGCCGTCGTCCGCGCCGCAGTCCGACGCCGCCCACCCAAAGGTCCATCCAGCCGCGGATCTTCCAAAGTAAATTGGCAAAATACCATCCGGCCCCGCCGCCAATACGCTGAATCGGGGCGAAGGCCTGCTCGACCGAGACCGGGACCACGCGGCTGCGAGAGTCGATGATGCGGGTACCGAAGCGAATCCCGCCCCAGGATTTGGGTTCGCCTCCCGATGACAAGGCATCGGACCAGCGGGTTTCGGCAAAATCCCGGTCCTCATTTTTCAGGGCCAAGGCGATGATATCCTGCAACCCTTTGGGCCGAATGGTGAAGTCCTCCAGTGCCCGTTTATCGCGGACAATACTTTCGTTGCGGATGCTGGCGATCAGCCGTCTACCGATGCGTGCGTAAATGGGGGTGACGAGGCCCAGCCATAAACTGGACAAGTAAGGCGTCAATACCGGGACCGGGATCATCGCGCGCCGCAGCCCCCGTTGCCGTGCGTATTCCCGCATCAGATCGCCGTACGAGACTTGATCCGCGCCTCCGATCTCGTAGACGCGGTGTTCGTCGAGTGGAGGCATCGACAAGGCCGCGACAAGATAGGCCAGCAGATCCTCGGCGCCAATCGGCTGGGCGAGAATACCCACCCACCGGGGTGTCACCATCACCGGCAAGCGTTCGACCAACGACCGGATCAATTCAAACGAAAGGCTGCCGGAGCCAATTACAATCGAAGCGCGAAATTCCGTGGTTGGAATGCCTGATGCCTGCAACAGCCGGCCGACTTCGATGCGGCTGGCCATATGCGCGGAGATGGGGGTGGTGTCTTGTTCGTTGACCAGGCCACCCAAGTAGATGATGTGGCGGACGCCGGCTGCTTTTGCGGCGGCCGCCATGTGTCGGGCTCCCTGCCGATCCTTTTCCTGATAATCCTCTTCCGAGCCCATGGCATGGATCAGGTAGTATAGGGTATCAACTCCATTCAGGGCCGCCGACAAGGAATCGGGTTCGAGCACATCCCCTTCAAAAGTGTTCAGCCGCTCATGGCGGGCCCGGATATGTTGGGGGTGCCGCGCCAGCGCATGCACGATGTGGCCTTCGGCCAGCAAGCGGTGCAGTAGTCGCCCACCGATGTATCCGGTGGCTCCGGTAACCAGGACGCGTTGAGGAGCAGGCGCGGGCGGGCGCATCAATACTGGATTTCTTCCGGTGGCGCGATGCAGCTCACGATGCTGAGATAGTCCGGATGATCCGAGATGCGGGCATGGCGGAACCCGCTGACGACGCTGCCATTATGAATAAGGAAGACGCCCGGCATTTGGAAGCGGTCCCCGACGATCTGGCCCATGCCGTGTCCGTCCAACAGAATCGATTGAACGGTGTAGCGCCACATGCTGGGGCCGTAGATGTGGAACAAGCTGGCCCGTTCCAAACCCAGCGCACTATAGAGCCGGGCTTCCGGATCGCTGATGCGGGGGAGGTCATCAATCCGGTACCGTTCAAACAGGTAGCGGGTCTTATCGTCTTCGCCCATATGCACAAACACGATGCGCGCGCCGGTCGCTTCGATTTCGCGCCGTTGCGCGGCGATATCCGCGAGGGTCTCCCGGCAGAACGTACAACCCAAATGCCGCAGCAAGACCAGCAGGACGGGTGCTTCGCGCGAAAGTGCATCCAACGATTGGCCGTCGTGCACGGTGTAATGACTGAGCTCAAGATCCGCCGAAACCGGCGTCGGAGTGGAGCCGCCGGGAGGCGATTCCGCGATCTTTAGCAGCAGTAGGCCCGACGGAATGGCCCATGCGAAAAAGATGGCCAGAACCAATCCGCCCACGAGCCCCGGCAACGTACCGGAGAAGATCGCCGGCAAGGTAAACAGAATCATCAGGGGCATGGCCAGGAAACCCGCCAGGAACACCGGCCAATGGCGCACGGGATTCGGTGCGGACAGCGCGACGCTGATGCTGTACGCAAGCAGGAGAATCCCCAGCCAGCGAATCAGCAACACGGCCGTTGCCGGCGCCGGATCGCTCAAGGTTACGAGTTGCGGGGCCAGCATCAATGCCAAGCCCACGATGCATTGAGTGGCCGCGCCAATCCGCAGGATCGGGGCAAATGATTGCAGGCTGTCTAATTTATTCATCATACTCCTCAACCGCGCTTGATCGAATGTATCGCATTACCATAAAAACTCTCGCCCGCCTCCATCATCGTCTCAGAAAGGGTCGGGTGCGCATGGATCGTCAACTTAAGGTCCTCTGCCGTGGCCCCCATTTCAATCGCTAACGTGCCTTCCGCAATTAGTTCACCCGCCCCAACGCCGGCGATGCCCACGCCAAGGATCCGTCCCGTTTCCGGGTCGCAGACCAACTTGGTGACGCCGTCCGTACGTTCCAAGGACATCGCCCGGCCCGAAGCGGCCCACGTGAATCGGGACACTTTAACCGGGATATTCTTTGCTTTCGCCTCGGTCTCGGAAAGACCGGCCCAGGCAATCTCGGGATCGGTAAATACCACGGCCGGAATCGCCTGCGGTTCGAACACGGACTTTTTGCCCAGCAACGCTTCGACCGCCACAATCCCTTCGTGGCTGGCCTTGTGGGCAAGCATCGGATCCCCGGTGACATCGCCAATCGCAAAGATATGCGGGACCGAGGTGCGCCGCTGACCGTCCACCTCGATGAAGCCACGATCGGACACATTGATCCCCGCTGCTTCCAAGCCGATGTCCCGCGTGTTGGGTGTCCGGCCTACGGACATGAGGACCTTGTCGAATACCTTGTCGTGTGTTTGCCCGTCGGGATCGGCGTAGGTGACCTTAATCCCGTTCTTCTGCTCCTTCAGTTTGACGACTTTGGCCTTGAGCAGAATCGATTCAAATTTGGATTCCAGGCGTTTGGCCAAAATCTTGACCAAATCACGATCCGCCCCCGGCAGCAGGCCGTCGGTCATTTCGATCACCGTAACCTTGGTGCCCAGCGCCGCGTAGACCGTCCCCATTTCCAAGCCGATATAGCCCCCGCCAATGACCAACAACTTTTTCGGAATCTCGTCCAGCGCCAGTGCCCCGGTTGAATCCAGAAAATGGTTGGACTCGATTTGCAGGGCAGGGATGACGGTGGGATGTGACCCGGTCGCGACAATCGCGTGTTCGAAGGCGATCGTTTCTTCGCTGCCATCGGCCTTGGTCACCTGCAGGTTGTGCGCATCGATGAAGCGGGCGCGCCCTTGAACAGCCTTGATCTTGCGCTGTTTCCGCAACATGCCGGTACCGCCTGTAAGTCGGGAAACGACGCTGTCTTTCCACGCGCGCAATCTATCGACGTCAATTTTCGGTTCGCCAAAATCGATACCCATTTCTTTGCATTCGCGCGCCTCTTCAAGCACTTTGGCGATATGCAGCAACGCCTTGGACGGGATGCATCCGCGATAGACACATACGCCGCCGGGATTCTCTTCCGTATCAATTAGCGTCACGTCCATGCCGTGATCCGCCGCGTAGAATGCGGCTGGATAGCCTCCCGGCCCGCCTCCAATCACTACCACTGACTTTTTGCTCATGATCTATATCGTCCTTACCTGCGTTGGCGTTTAGCCTTCCATTGCCACCAGCAACGGCTCTTGAATCGCCTCAGCGATCCAGCGTAGGAACCGGGCGCCGTCGGCGCCGTCAATCACCCGGTGATCATACGACAAGGACATCGGCAACATCAGCCTTGGCTCAAACTCATCGTCGATCATGATCGGTTCGTAGCTGCCCCGGCCGATGCCGAGAATGGCGACTTCGGGATGATTGATGATCGGCGTGAAATAGCTGCCACCAATGCCGCCCAGATTGGAGAGGGTAAAGGTGCCACCCTCCATGTCCTTCGGCGAAATCTTGCCGTCCCGCGCCTTGTTGGCGATTTCCGTTAACTCAATCGACAACTCGATGATGTTCTTCTGATCTACGTTTTGGACAACCGGAACGACCAGCCCTTTCGGGGTATCCACGGCCACGCCGATATGCACATATTTTTTCAGCACCAACTCTTCATTCGCCAAGTCCACGCTGGCATTGAATTGTGGATACACCTTGAGCGCGGAAGCGATCATTTTGAGTAGCATCGCGGTTAAGGTCAATTTACCGCCGGCTTGCTCTGCTTTTTTCGCATAGCGTTTGCGCAGCCGTTCCAGATCGGTGATGTCCGCCTTGTCCTGCTGGGTAACATGCGGAATGGTGCTCCAGCACAAGGCCATGTGCTGGGCGGTCATCTTCCGCACGTTATTCATCTTCTGCCGATCCACCGCACCCCACTTGGAAAAGTCGGGCAGGGGCGGAATGCGTACGGTGCCGCCGCCGGCTAAGGCCGGCGCACCGGCTTGGGTCAGTAGGGCCTTGGCATGCGCCTTGACGTCCTCAATGCTGATGCGTCCGTTCGGGCCACTGCCCGGTACCGCGGCAATGTTTATGCCCACTTCGCGGGCAAACTTCCGCACCGACGGGGCGGCGGCAACCGGTAGCCGGTCGCCTTGGCTGGGGGCCGGCTGGCGGTCGGCCACTGCCGTCGCTCCAAGTGCCGCGGGTACGGGTACAGCCGGCCGGGCAGCTGCCGAGGCGTCCTCCGCCTGAGACGCAGCCTTCGCCTCGTCGTCCTTTTCCTTCGCGCCCGTTTCGCCCTGCCCAGCGGTGTCAGCTTCGGCTGACTTCGTCGGCTTTTTCTCCGGCTTTGAGTTGTCATCGTCGGCTGAGGCCCCGGCCGCGCCATCGGCCTCCACCGTGAGGGCCGTCTGGCCGGGCGCTACCGTGTCGCCGGCGCTGATGTGGACCTTGACGATCTTGCCGCTGACTTCGGAAGGTACCTCGATCGTCGCTTTGCCCGTTTCGAGTTCAACAACAGGGTCGTCTTTGGCGATCGTATCGCCTTCTTTGACCAGCACCGAAATGACTTCGCCACTGTCAACGCTATCGCCCAAGTGGGGAATTTTAAATTCTGTCGCCATGGATCTTGTTCCTTTCGCGCTTACGAAATCATCGGGTTGGCTTTTTCCGGATCGACGTCCAAGTCCTTGATGGCCTTGGCCACAACCGCTGGTTTAAGTTGTCCTTGCCGGGCCAGGGAATGGAGGGTGGCAAGAACGACGTACCGTGCATCCACTTCGAAGAAGTCGCGCAGCGCCGCGCGATTCTCGCTGCGCCCGAAGCCGTCGGTGCCGAGTGAATGCAAGGGCCCGGGCAACCAACGGGCAATGGAATCCGGCAAGGTCTTAACATAATCCGAGGCGGCGACAAAGACGCCGGGCTGTTTGCCGAAGCAGCGGGTCACGTAGGGCACCTGCGGTTGCTCGGTCGGATGCAGCAGGTTGTGCCGTTCAACATTCTTCGCATCCCGGCGCAATTCCTTATAGCTAGTGATCGACCAGACGTCGGCTTGCACCTTGTACTTGTCCGCCAAGATCTCTTGCGCCTTCAGCACCTCATTTAAAATCGCGCCGCTACCCAGTAATTGCGCTTTCAACTCGGATTTCTTCACGCTGGAGGGACGGATCTTATAGGCCCCGCGCAAAATGCCTTCCTCATGCCCTTCCGGCATCGGTGGCATGGGATAGTTCTCATTCATCACGGTGATGTAGTAGAAGATATCCTCCTTATCCACGTACATGCGCTTGATCCCATCCTTGATAATCACGGCCAATTCATAGGCAAACGTAGGATCATAGGCGATCACATTGGGTACGGGATAGGCAAGCAGGTGGCTATGCCCGTCCTGATGCTGCAAGCCTTCGCCGGCGAGCGTGGTGCGTCCCGCCGTGCCCCCCAAAAGAAAGCCCTTACAACGCATATCGGCTGCGGCCCAGATCAGGTCGCCGATCCGCTGAAATCCAAACATCGAGTAATAGATGAAGAACGGGATGGTGTTGATGCCGTGATTGGCATAGGCCGTTCCGGCGGCAATAAATGACGACATCGAACCCGCTTCGGTAATGCCTTCCTCCAGCAATTGGCCATCTTTAGATTCCTTGTAATACAGGAGGCTATCGGCGTCGACCGGCTCATAAAGCTGGCCGGAATGCGCGTAGATGCCCACCTGCCGGAATAACGCTTCCATCCCGAACGTACGCGCCTCGTCGGGCACAATCGGGACGATCAACTTGCCGATTTCCTTGTCCTTCAGGAGTTTCGTGAGGATGCGGACGGCGACCATGGTGGTTGATGCCTCGCGTCCGTCGGTGCCTTTGTAAAACTCCTCGAACACGTCCTCTTTCGGTGACTTGATTGAAACCATGGTTGTGCAGCGCTTGGGGATGTAGCCGCCGAGCGCCTTGCGCCGCTCATGCAGATACTTCATTTCGGCGCTGTCTTCGGGCGGTCGATAGAAAGGCGCCTTGCCGACTTCATCATCGGAAATCGGAATGCCGAAGCGGGACCGGAACTCGGCCAACTCTTCCTCGTTTAGTTTCTTTTGCTGGTGGGTAATGTTCTTTCCTTCACCGCTTTCGCCCATGCCGTAGCCCTTGATGGTTTGGGCCAAAATAACGGTGGGTTGTCCGGTATGGGTCGTCGCGGCCTTGTACGCAGCGTACACTTTTTCGGGATCGTGGCCGCCCCGACGCAGTCGTTCCAGCTTGCCGTCATCCAGGTGCTTGACCAAGTCAAGCAATTGCGGATACTTGCCGAAGAAATGGTCACGAATGTAGGCCCCTTTCGAGACCGTGTATTTCTGATACTGCCCGTCGACTACTTCGCCAAACCGCTTCACCAGCAGCCCTTCGCGATCGGCCATCAACAACGGATCCCAGTCGCCGCCCCAAATTACTTTAATGACGTTCCAGCCAGCCCCGCGAAATGTCGCTTCCAGCTCCTGAATAATCTTTCCGTTGCCCCGTACCGGACCATCCAGCCGCTGTAAATTGCAGTTGATCACGAAAATCAAGTTGTCGAGTTTTTCCCGCGATGCGAGCGTGATGGCGCCCAGCGTTTCCGGCTCATCGGTCTCACCATCACCAAGGAAGGCCCAAACTTTCTGGTCGGCTGGGGGACGCAAACCACGATCCTCCATGTAGCGGATGAAGCGGGCGTGATAAATCGACATGATCGGGCCCAGCCCCATCGAGACAGTGGGAAATCGCCAAAAATCAGGCATCAACCAAGGATGCGGATACGAAGACAAGCCGCCGCCCGGGGCCAGTTCACGGCGGAAATTGGTCAGTTTTTCGGCCGACAAACGGCCTTCCAGAAAAGCGCGGGCGTAAATACCCGGACTGGCATGGCCCTGAAAATAGACGAGATCGCCAGGGTGATCGTCACTGACACCACGGAAAAAGTGATTAAAACCCACTTCATACAACGTTGCGGCCGACGCAAAGGTGGAGATGTGCCCGCCGATGCTGGCGTCGGCGCGATTGGCGCGTACCACCATGGCCATCGCGTTCCAGCGCAGGATAGACTTGATCCGCCATTCGATCTCCCGGTTGCCGGGGTAGGGCGGTTGATCATCAAAATGAATCGTATTGATATAAGGGGTGTTGGCGGTAAAGGGCAGCGGCACCCCGGCCCCGTGGGCGCGGATCTCCATTTCCCGCAGCAATTGTTGCACCCGGTTAGGCCCCGATAGCCGCAGAACATCCTCTAACGACTCGATCCACTCACGTGTCTCGATATCCATCGCCTCTACTGGTTTCGTTGATGAATCGCTCATACCTCTCCCCATAAGAACCATTTGGTGCCAACCGATGATGTTCATCAGTCAGCGTGTGATGCCTATACCATATGGATAATCTTGAAAAGTACAATGAGAAAGCGTGTCAGGGTTCCGTATTGACCCCATCTGCCTTTTTCGGCACCCTGTCCCGTCAGATGAAGCACCTTCATCGTTTGCGGGAGCATGTAAAGTATGAAGAAGATTAGTAAAATATGCTGTATTGGGGCGGGATATGTCGGTGGACCGACCATGGCCGTGATTGCGGCCAAGTGCCCGGACATCACCGTGACCGTGGTGGACATCAATGAGCAGCGAATTGCCGCATGGAACACTGAAAAACTTGATCAACTGCCTATTTACGAGCCTGGACTGGCTGAAATCGTGGGCGAGGCGAGAGGCAAAAACCTCTTTTTTTCCACCGATATCGAGCGCGCCATCGACGAAGCACAATTAATTTTCATCTCCGTCAATACGCCGACCAAGACCTACGGTATCGGCAAAGGCATGGCGGCCAATATCCGCTACATCGAGTCCTGCACCCGCACCATCGCCCGCGTGGCCAAAGATGATAAGATTGTCGTCGAAAAATCGACC
Organism: Kiritimatiellia bacterium; assembly: GCA_007123265.1. Classification (GTDB taxonomy): domain Bacteria; phylum Verrucomicrobiota; class Kiritimatiellia; order SLAD01; family SLAD01; genus SLAD01. The sequence continues at coordinate 3,832 of SKLK01000075.1, read as the reverse complement.
GTTCCAGTGCGGACCGCCGCCACCGTGAAGGCGATTCTTGAGCACACCGGCAATCAAGTGAAGTTCAATGTCCTCTCAAACCCGGAATTCCTCGCCGAAGGAACCGCAGTCAGGGACCTTTTGAACGCGGACCGGGTCCTGATTGGCGGCGATTCCGATCCGGATGGTCAAGCCGCGATTGCCGCATTGGTGGATGTTTACGCCCATTGGCTGCCGCGCGAGCGGATTCTGACCACCAATGTCTGGTCATCCGAACTCTCGAAACTGGCGGCCAACGCGTTTTTGGCGCAGCGGGTCTCTTCCATTAATGCCATGTCGGAACTGTGCGAGGCCACTAATGCCGATGTCCGGGAAGTCGCCCGCGCGATCGGTATGGATAGCCGCATCGGCGCCAAATTCCTGCAGGCCTCGGTTGGCTTCGGCGGCTCCTGCTTCCAAAAAGACATCCTCAACCTCGTCTACATTGCCCGCCATTACGGCCTGCGCGAGGTGGCGGACTATTGGGAACAGGTGATTCGCATCAATGCGCATCAACGGGAACGGTTTGCCAAGCGCATGGTCACGTCCTTGTTTAACAATGTCTCGGACAAGAAGATTGCTTTCCTCGGTTGGGCCTTTAAGAAAGACACCAACGACACGCGCGAGTCCTCGGCGATTTATGTGGCGGATTTCTTGATCCGGGAACGCGCCCAAATCCATGTCTACGATCCGAAAGTTTCCTTGGACCAAATGCGGCAGGACCTCCGGGAACTGGGCAGTCGTCCCGCCGACGTGAACGATCAACATCTATTCGCCTCCAGTGATCCGTACGAGGTGTTAAACGGCGCCCATGCCATCGCTGTGATGACCGAGTGGGACGAATTTAAGACGCTGGATTGGCCGCGTATCCACAAGGATATGGAGAAGCCGCCCTTCGTGTTTGATGGGCGTAACGTACTCGAACGCCGTGAACTGGAAGCAATTGGCTTCCAGTACAGCGGCATCGGCGCGTAACGCGTTTGCGATTTCCTAGCTGACCTGTACGACCTTGGTCTTGGCCCACTGATCGCCCAGTCGCTGGGACTTGTTGCTGATCAAGACCACCAACTCGACAATCGCGAAGAAGGGGATGAACAGGACCACATTGCGTACCGCGGAGGAGCCCCAATTATTGGTCAACGGCGCCAGCGTCGCCGCATCCACCGCGCGCAGGTTCAAGGCCTTCTTGCCTATGCTTTGACCGTCCAGAAACGGCAGCGCATCACGGGTAATCAGATAGGCGATGCTGACAATCCAGCCGATCACCGGCACCAGTGAAATCACGCCGCCAATTAAACCGTCGATCAAGGCCGCTACGACACGGCTGCCCACACTGGCCTCGGGACCGACGGTCGGAACACCTGCGGCCGATGCCTCGGCAGGAGGCGGGGGCGCGGATTCCGGGGTGGGGGGCGGGGCAACGGGTTCCTCAGGTTTCGTATTCGGATTCACAGGATCGCTCATGTTGCATCTTTCCTTTCTGTGCGCGATTGGCACAATAATCGGTCTTAATCACCCCAAATCGGATGGCCTCTCACTTCGAAAACACCGATATACAATTTCCCTGCGCGAATCAAGCGAATACAGAATGCTGGCTACCCCATGCCGTAAAATGTCATTGAGGAAAACGGAACATTCCGGGCCTGGCCCTGGGGCGGATAATTGATCTTTGCGTAGTGTTTTGGACTATACGCCAGGGGGTGGTTATGCTTACTCTTCTTTTGAGGGGGGACTGTGTGCTTTTGCCATGGCTGGCGAGGCGCTTGGGAAACATGAGAATCCGCAGCCTTTGTTTTTGTTTGGCTTTTGCCTACGCATTATGCGCATGGGCTTCTCCACCGCCGCGTCACGTGGGCGGTAGCCCGTTCTACGAGTTCGAGTTGGTGGCGCGGGCGGGTGACTTCGTTTTCGGCGCCGAAAACGATTACGAATTGGTTTGGAACTGGCGCGAAGTAACGATCAACGATCACGGACGCGTCGCCTTTATCGGCGAAATGGTCGATGAGGCCGATGCGGTGGCCAATGTGCTGATCGCCGATCGGCCGGACGGTGGCTTGCGCTGGTTGAATACGGCACACTGGGTCTCGCAGGACCTCACCTTTAACCTGACCTTCCCGCAAATCAACAACCATGGCCATGTGGTGGTGAACTACGGGACGACCCAAATCTGCGAACAGAATTGTAGCTGGGACCCCAATTGCGAATTCCAATACCCCGGCGGCCCAGTGCGTGTATACGACGTGACGGCTGGCGGCGGCGAGTTCCGCATGGTCGAGGGCGAGGGTATCATCATAACGCCGGGAGCGGACCCGGTGGACGTGTATATACCAATCGAGGATAACGCCAGTTGGCCTTTCAAGTTCGGTCAAACCGGTTTGGCGAATGACGGCCACGTGGTCTATCTCGCGCACGAATCTGAAATGTGCGCGATGACCTATACGAATTCGCTCAATCTCGGTGCCCCGGGGGTGGAACATGACCGCATCCGACTCAACGATATTGTGCGCTGGAATCCGCCTGCCATCGCCGATGACCGCGCGGTGGTGATGCGTAAGGGTACGCATGACAGCAGCTCCATCGTGCTTTACCGGGATGGCGAACCGCCGCTGACACTGGCCTCCACGCATCTGGGTGACTTCGAAGCGCTGCACTATGCCCCCGCCATCTCCTCCGACGGCCAGGTGATCGCATTTATCGGGCGGGACGATGATGGGATTGAAGGCATCTATTTGTCGGCTTTCGATTCCACGGGTAGTTTGCTGTTCGACGCCGTGCGCGTGTTGGCATCGACCTCGACCATCGCTTTTACGACCACAGGCACGGCGATCACACTCGGCGACTTTGGCAGCGAGCTTGAAAATACGCATATGGAACCGGCGGGCACACCCGCGCGACGCTTGGCAATAATCCGGCACAACATGGGTGATCCAGACAAGATTATCGGAGACCATTTTATCCTCGCGTTCATGGCCACGCCGAGCGCGGCGCAGGGCGACAATCCTACCACGGGCGGCCCGCTGCTGTTCACGGATCAACCGGGTATCTGGACCCTGCGCGTGGATGCCCAGATGACGCTGGGACATCCGCACACCCAGGTCTTGAATCCGTGGGGACCGCTGCCGGTGATTCAAGTGGGGGACTTGATTGACGGCCAGCCGATCACGGATTTACATTTCTGGCATGGATTGGGACGTGGTATTTCCTATCCTGACGGATCCCCGCGCCAGACCCTTTCCGGGGCGCCTACCCCCGCCGAGCATGTATTGGCCTTTGCCGCCGATACGAGCGCGGACCGAATGATTGTCCGCGCCATCCATTTCGATTCCGATCAGGACGGTCTGCCCGATCACTGGGAACGACCGAATGGCGGCATTGATATGAACCGGGATGGCGTCCCCGACCTCGTGCTGGCGGATTGGGGCGCGGACCCCATGCGGTTCGACCTCTTTGTGGAAGCGGATTTTTCCGCCCCGAAGCTGTTTGGTGCGCCCGTGCGTTGGCAGAATCGTCCGCCGGCCGAAGCATTTCATTTCGCCGCCGATGTGTTTGCCGATGCGCCGATCATCAATCCCGACGGTTCATTCGGGATCACGTTGCATGTCGACGCCGGTCCCGGCGTCGACTCGGTATCGCGCTTGCCGTATTCAGTCAACACCGGCAGTGGATCGTTGCAGGGAGGCGATCTGTTTAGTGTATTTGGCGATCGGGCGGACCGCGTTTACTTCGGACTGCCTGACGACCAGTTTTTCCCCGGCTTCGTTGAGCGGTCATTTCACGCCATCAAAGATCAATATTTCGGCACCACGGATCGACG
>SKLK01000274.1 GCA_007123265.1 Kiritimatiellia bacterium | reverse complement strand
GTGGACGAACTGTATGCCCGCTCCCGCAATCCGGAAGGACTGACCACGCCAGCCGGCCAGTTGATTACCGGCCAATATTTGGTGGGCTTGCAGCCCGAAGTGCAGCGCGATCCGATCACGTCCCTGCCGAATCTGGTTCCGATTGAGCCCGGCTCGGATGTGCTTGTGCCGGAAGTGGATCCCACCACGCCCGAGCCCGCTCGTCAGTTTGGCCCGGGTCTGGCGTTGATCCCGAACGCGGCGTTTCTGGATCCGTTCGGCCAGATCCCTGTGCCCGGCGGCTCGCCGATCCCGTTCCCGGATGTGAGCTGGGTGACGGTGGCCGAAAATAACGATCCCAGTATGGGCGGTTCGCCTGTCACGCTGCATGTCATCAAGGTCGACCGGCGCGAACGGTATCGCGGCGCGATCAAGACGGTGTTGTCGGACAACGTGTTTGACGAGAATGTGGTGTTGCGGCACACCGGCGATTTTGGCGCCAACGCGGATGATCTGGTGTTTGAGTGGTGGTATCGTCCGGATGACGGCGCGTTGAATGTGATGCCGCCCTTCGTGGTCAATCCGAATAGCGCCGGACCATGGGATTTGTTCCCCGACCTTTCCGGCAATCAAGGCCTGGGCCGTGCGGAAGTTCTGCTGAAAGGAAATCCCAATGCGCCGGAAACGCTGCTGGCAGATTCCTGGTGGTTTGTGCGTTACCGGCATAAGAACGACGTGGCGCAGGACACCAATTGGGAGCTGCCGCAGCCCAATGGCGATGCGCGCGTGAATTTCGAGTGGGCCGGCGCAGGCAATAACGATCCGTTCAACGACTTTAACCTGGACGGCTTCCCCGACTACCGCGCCCAGTTATCGATGGGCTGGATCAAGCGGGTGCTGGATGCGGTCAATCCGTACGAGGCCCGCATCCGCGACTTCGAGGGCGATTCGCCCTCCACGGTGTCCAGCATGCTGCAACAACTCGGTCCGCGATTCGAGGGACCGGTGGCGTTGAACCCGGACAAGAACGTGATCGAGAACGTGGGCTTGATTGAATTGTATGGTACCGTGCTTAAGCGGGGCAGCGATCTCAGCATCAACTTGTCCAGTCCGGTTTCCACGCCGGCCATCGCCAACGCCTTGCAATTGGCGTCCACGCGTATTTCCGACTTCTACATGCTGCTGGGGAACGAGGCCTATACCGATGCGGTCGATCCCACCATCGGGTTCGGCAGCGACTCCGTTGAATATGGTGCGATGGCGCCGGTCGTGCATGCCTTCCAAAATCAGATGTCGTCGCTGTTGGAGGAGGAACTGGCCTTGCTGCGGGGCGTCGATGATTTCTTTGCGCGCCCGGTCTACAATCGCTTGTTCTGGAACTTCACCAAGGCCGAAGGCGAAGCCGCTTACGTGATGAACTACAACATCACCGACATTAACGCCGATGGTTTCATCAACGAGCACGACGCCATGATCCTGTATCCGCAGGGCCACGGCGATGCCTGGGGCCACTATCTCACGGCGGTTCGCATGCAGTACGACCTGTTGCGCCATCCGTTCTTCAACTGGGTCTCGCGTTCTGAATTTTATAACCTGATGGATATCGTCATCCCGGTCGATTTCCTGGACGAACGCAAGTTCGCGCAGGCCGCCGCAGCCCGCGCGCGTGCCGGCTCGGAGATTGTCACCGCCACGTATCGCGAGCGGTTTGTGGAGGATCCCGCCGCGCAATGGCAGGGCTACACCGATGTCAATCCCGACCGCGCCTGGGGCGTCGAAGGCTGGTCCCGTCGAGCCGCGCAAGGCGCGTTCTTTGACTGGGTGACGGCCAATGCGCTGCTGCCGTCCGAGCATCCCAACGAGACCTTGACCGGCATCCAAAAAGTGGATCGGCGCGCCAACGATGATATTCGCGTCGTGTCCGCGAATTTAAATCAGATTCAACGGACTTTTGACGATGCCAACAGTGGCTTGAACCCCTTGCGCTTGGCCGCCAATGTGGTGCCGTTTGATATTAACCCGGACCGGCTGTCCAATGCCGGGGCGGGCGGCGCCTCGCACTTCGAGCAAATTTACGAGCGCGCGGTCAAGGCCCTGCAAAACGCCGTCGCTGTGTGGGATTTCGCCAACAAGGCCGAGAATCGTTTGCGTAAGGTCGCGAACGACGAGGCCAAATTCCGCAATGAAGTGGCCCAGCAGGATCTGGCGTTCAAGAACCGACTGATCAAGATCTTTGGCCGTCCGTATGACGGCACAGTTGGCCCGGGTCGCCTGTATCCGGCGGGCTATGACGGACCGGATTTGGCGCTATATATGTACGTCAACGTGCGCGAGTTGAACTCGCAAACTATTGTGGGGCCGACGGCGGACTACATTGCCTTCGGTGCCGAGGGGCAGGTGACGGGGGGCGCTCTAATCGAGGTGTACAATGGCCTGGGTGGACGGTCTGTGACCCGGTTGGGAGAAGAGATGCGTCGACTGTTCGCGCCGAGCTTTGTGCCGGACAGCGATGGCGTCACGGCGCTGTTTGCTCGCGACACCTATTATGATGTCAGTTGGCTGGACTTGGCTGATCCGAAAGTCCCGTTGGAAAATCTTGCCCAAGTCATGCCGGTGCGGGCGTCGGGCTATACCTTCCAAGCCCCGTCGGTCTGGGGATCGCGTCCTGCAGTGGGGCAATTGCAGATACTGATCAACCGTATGGTTCAGCAGGAGGCTCAGGTGGCCCGCGCCATTCACGAGTGGGACGACACGGCGGGTGGCATTGTGGATAGTATCCGGATGGCCAATGCCAAGCTGCACACGACCGAGCAAACGCGTTTGGCCAATGAAGTATTTGTGCGGCTCAAATACATCATCAACAACACCCTCAAGGCGGTCCGGTCCGGCATTGATTTGGTCGATGCTGTCGGCACGCAGATCGAAGAGACCATCGAAGCGTCCGCAGAGTTTGTCCCGAAAGTCCTGCCAACGGGCGGTTTGGCGGTATCGCCCGGCGATGCCTTGTCGGCTGTTCGGGGCGCCCAATACACGGCCAAAGTCGTCGCCAAGGCGGGCATCTCTGGAACGGAGTTGGGGCTGAAGATTACGGAGTTGGTGACGGAAATCATCATGGACATCGCCGAGCAGGAGAAAGATCTGGCGGTGGCTTCACTGGAGCGAGCCCAGTCACAGCGCGAGTTGTTGAAGGAATTGGAAGACGCGCTCAGCGCTGAAATTTTGCGTCGAATCGAAATTTTCCGACAGATCGAAGTGCTGCGACAACTATCCGATGAGTACCGGTCGCTGGTGGCCGAGGGCGCACGTCTGGTGGATGAGCGCGCGGCCTTCAACAAGCGAGCGGCAGCCAAGACGCAGCAGAATCGCTACCAGGATATGACGTTCCGGGTCTCGCGCAACCATGCGCTGGAATCGTACCATTCGACCATGGAACTGGCGGCGCGCTACGCCTATCTGGCTGCCAAGGCCTATGACTACGAAACCAATCTCGATCCGAGTGATCCGGGCTCGCCGCGCGATATCTACGCCGACATCATACGGGCGCGTACGCCGGGCCTGCTTGCAGGCGGTCAGCCACAACTTGGACAGGGCGGATTAGCCGACGCATTGGCACGACTGCGGATGAATTACGACGTCTTGCAAGGCCAGCTTGGCTTCAACAATCCGCAGACCGAAACAGGCAAGATATCCTTGCGCACCGAGTTTTTCCGCATCCTGCCCAGTGGCAGCAACCAGCCCATCGGGGAGGATCAATTCCCTGGCGGTGGCCAGAATTCCGACTTGCTATGGCGGCAGACGCTGCAAAATGCCCGCGTCGCTAACTTGTGGGATGTGCCGGAATACCGGTTCTTGGCGCGGCCTTTCGCTTCGGATATCGACGCCGAAGGCAATGCCGCCGTGGAGCCTGGCATCGTTATCCGGTTCGGTACAACCATTCAAGCCGGTCGCAATGTGTTTGGTCGTCCGCTGAGTGGCGGCGATCATGCCTACGATCCTTCCGTGTTCGCCACCAAGATCCGCTCGCTGGGCGTCTGGTTCTCGAACTACCTGACGGACGATGTCCTGAATCATTTGCCACAAGCCCCTCGAGTGTATCTGATCCCGGTCGGTTCCGACATTATGTCGGTCGCCAACAGCCCGACGCCCGACAAGGTGCGGATTTGGAATTTGGTGGATCAACATATTCCGATTCCGATGCCGGCCTTGAGCTCGTCGATTGCGCAGTCACATTACCGGCCCCTGCTGGATAGCTTGAATGGACGCTATGGTGAGCCGCGCCGCTTCTCCAGCTTCCGGGCCTATCACAATGCCGGTTCCACGGTGAACCTCAGCGAAATGGTGTACAACAGCCGGCTGGTAGGCCGTTCGGTGTGGAACACCGAATGGATGCTGATCATCCCCGGCCTGACGCTGAACAGTGATCCGGACGAGGGATTGGACCGCTTTATCAACCAGGTGCAGGACATCAAATTGATCTTCCAGACCTACGGCCATCCGGGAAGCTGATTGGGAGAGGACGCATGAATATGAGCAATCGCATAATCACAGGTTTCCGTCGGGCCGTCGGTATCGGCATGGCCGCCGTTATGGGGGCGGTCGCCATTGATGCCGGGGCGGCTTCGATTAGTGAGCCGCACACCGTCTTTTACGGCAAGGTGCTGGGAACCGGGTCCGCTCAGCCCTTTCCCATTCAGGAAGGTGAGCTGAAATGGACGATTCTGCGCCATGACGGCGTTGAAGTGAAACTACGCACCACGTTGTATGCCTATCATAACAACGAATTCTCTTATCGATTGGACGTGCCGCATTCTGCTTTTGCACTGGGCCTCGACACCGATCCGGGCGGCGTTCCCTTGCCGCCATTGCCCAGAACGCACGTACACGCCTTGGTCCAAGTGGATGGTCAGCCCGCCACGTTGCTGGGCCCTGCCGGCTCGACCTTCACCACTGAACAATTACTCCGCACCGCGACCTATCGACTCGATCTGGGCTTGGATCGCGAGGCGGTGGACACGGACGGCGACGGCATCCCGGATTGGTGGGAGGATCTACACGGGCTGGACAAGCAGGATCCCAATGACGCCGGCATCGATTTCAGTGGCGACGGATTAACGGCGCTGGACGCCTACCTGCGGGGATTGGATCCGCACCGCGATCACCGCGCGCCGGCCTTGGTGACCGATGAACTGGTCGTTTACGCGGCGGGCACCACCGCGCTCATGTTCGATACCGCCGATCTCGATAGCAGCGCGGATGAATTGGTCTACACCTTGACGCAGCTTCCGCATGGCGGCCTGCTGCGGTTGCGTCACGCGGTTGAGGACATCGAAGGGCCGGATGCCGAACTTGGCGTCGGCGACACCTTCACGCAAGCGGATGTGTTGCGGGGCCGACTGGTCTTTGATCTGCATCCGGATGCTTCCGACCCGGGCGTGATCGGATTGTCGGTGAGCGACGAGAATCCCGATCATCCGGCCGACGAAGGGATTGTCCGCTTGCTGGCCTATCAGCCGGCGGAGTTCCTGCCGCCGGTGGTGAGCGAGCAAGAGGCACTCCGCCTCGACAACCATCATTATGCGTCGCACGGATACGTGATTGCCGATGCCTCGCACCTGCCTGCGGACACCGCCGTTGCGAATCCCAGTGCGGGTCTGAGCGGCGCGGCCTTAGCGGATTATCTGGACACGTACGGATCAGACCGTCCCTACGTGTTTGTCGGTGGCGCGGGAGCAACGACGTTGACCGGTGGTCATATGAATGACGTGCTGACCGCCAGCGCGGTCGGTGGCACGTTGACTGGCGGTGCGGGCGCGGACTGGTTCGTGTTTAGGGCGTTTGATGCCGGTGCAGCCGTTATCACAGACTTCGAAATCGATGATCAGGACGTGATCGATTTCTCCCGGCTGCCGTCCGCTGCCGGAGCCTTTGTCCATCAGTATATTCGTCTGGCGAGTGTGGAAGGCGTGCAGACGCTGCAAGTCGCGCTGTCCGGCACCGGTACGGGTTTCACAAACCTGTCCGTGTCTTTGCCGACACTCGACGCGGCGGATGCCGATTTGTACAGCTTGATCGAAAGCGGACATTTGCTGGTCGGCGGATTACTACTGGAACCGCAAATCACCATCGCCGCTACCGAGCCGCGCGCCGCCCAAAGTGGCCCTACACCGGGCCGGTTCACCTTGATGCGGCAAGGTGGCTTGCAAGACGACCTGCTTGTGAATGTGACCCTTACGGGCACCGCTATCAATGGCACAGACTACGTCACGATTCCAACCGCGGTTATGATGCCGGCGGGGCAGACATCGGTGGATGTTGAGGTCATGCCGTATGTGACCGGACATCAAGGTGTGGAGAAGGTCGTGAATATGGCGTTGGCAACGGGCGACGGGTATCGACTCGGTGCCCAGCAAAGCGCGCTGGTTTCCATTCAGAACCTGATCATGGTCGTGGAGCTGGAAGTCCTGACTGGGTTGGCCGTGCAGGATAGTGAAGAACCTGCCGTCGTGCGCTTGCGTCGTCGGCATGTGACCGGCAACGATGCGTTGATTCGCTTGTCCTATGGCGGTACCGCCGCCCGGGGCACGGATTATGAATCAGCCGGGACACCGCTGTTTGTTTCCATGAATCCGGGTCAAACCCAAGTGCTGCTGACCATAACCCCGCGGGCTGCCGCGCAACTGGCCGCAGGCGCGAAGACGGCGCAGATTACGATTCTCGCCGACGAGGATTACCTGATCAAACCGGGAGCGGGCTCCGCGAAGGTGGCCCTGATTGCCCGCAACGATACGCTGGCTGCTTGGCAGGAGCGCACGTTCGGTGCGAGCGGTGGTACGGCTGAATTTGCCGGTGCAGATACCGGCGCGTACGGCATCACACACTTGCAGCGCTATGCCTTCGGCCTTGATCCGCATGATCCGTCCCGCGATGGCCTGCCGCAACCATTCCTGCACGACGGTCGCTTAGCGGTGTCGTTCCGACGTCCGCTTTCCGTCACCGATGTCGAGTACCGTGTGCTGGCGGCGACCGATCTGATGGACTGGTCCGGCACGACGCTGCCAATGGTGCCGATGGCGGTCCCGGCAGGGGTGACCGATCCGGAGCGCGTGTTCTATATCGTCGATGAAGAGGCGACTGGGGCGACCCATGCCTTCACAATCATCGAAGTGGAGTGGATGCCTTGATGAGGCTTAAGGGATACGGGTTGCGGACGCGCGTTGGCCAGGCCACTGTGCATGGTGTCCTCATTCTCTGCGGGGCGGCTATCTTGTTGTCCGGTTGCGGGCGGAAAGCCGAAGAACCAGAGGTGGTGCCGGAGCCCGAACCGCTGGCGCGGGTAGGGGATCGTGTGATTACCGAGGCCGAATTCGCCTTCGAGGTTGAGCGACGGCTGGCGTCGGGACGGCCGATGGATGACGCGGACTCGGTCCTGCGCGACTTGATCGAGCGGGAAGCCATGTTGATCAGGGCCGCCGCCGATGAGGCCCTGCGCGATCCGGCGGTTCAGCGCGAGTTGGAGAATCACAAGCTGGTGCAGTGGCTTGACCGCTCGCTACAGGTGTTGAAGGACGAGGTGAGGGTTTCCGAGGACGATCTGCGCGCGGCGTATGAAGCGGATATGGAGTCCTTCACGCGACCGGCGCTGGCGCGATTAGCGATTTTGTACCGGCGCGTTTCACTACGTGACCCAGATGAGACCGTGGAGTCGTTGAGGGCCGAATTGGAGGCCGCCCGCGAACTTTATCTGGCTGATCCGGCTGCGGCCACGCGCGATGGGCGGATTCCGGGATTTGGCGCGATTGCCGCCGATCATTCCGAGGATCAGGTGAGCCGGTACAGGGGCGGGGACTTGGGGTGGCTGGATACTTCGCGCACGGATCATCGCTGGCCGGAGGAAGTGGTTCAGGCCGGTTTTGCGCTGGAACCCGGCGAGGTGAGTCCGGTGTTGGTAACAGACGAAGGCCTGTTTGTGGTTATGAAGTCCGGTTGGCGTGAAGAACAGGTAACGCCTTTTGAAGAGGCTTCGATCGTGCTGCGGCGTCGAGTCATTCGTAGCAAGCAGGAAGCGGTTGAGCGTGAATTCATGTCCAACGTGCTCGCTTCCGTCGATGTGCGTATCAATCCCGAGAAGGCGGAACGATTGGCTATTCCGCAGGTGCCTCAGCCGGTCGCGCCGGAACTGCTTCCCGTGACCGGGCGAACTCCCAATCAACAAAATTAATAGACTGTATTTAACTCAAACGAAAAACGAGCAAGCGGCGTATGAAAAACTATTTTCCATCGAATCATGATCTCCGACGCTTGTTCGGGGTTCTCGGGATGATTGGTCTGATCGGAGCGGCTCCGTCCGCGTCGTGGGCGCAATCGCTGACGCCGACCTTCACTAGCCCCGCCACCAATTCGGCGCCCGGTGCCGCCTATGGCGCCGTGTTCAGCTATGCTCCCCAAACCATGACCTTTACGCGGGAAGTGCTGAGCGGCGCCGATATTGTGCCCCTTGCCAATGCTGTGATCACGTCTACAACCAACGAGGTGACGGTGACTATGACGCCGCTGCCGAACACGTCCGGTACAGTCGAAATGCGACTGGTGGGCACGCAAGGGGGAAATTCGGTCACGCAAGACTTCAGCGTGGTGTTCCGTGCGTATCCGCCGACCTTGGCGGCGATCGCAGCTCAGTCGATGCTGGAAGATACCACCAACAACGTGGCGATCACGGTGGGGTCGCCGGATTTTCCGATTGGCGATATCACCGTCACGGCCTCGTCCAGTGATCCCACCCTGATCGATACGGCGGATATGTCGGTGATCGGCTCCGGGTCAAACCGCACGCTTCGACTCATTCCGAAACAAGATCAGAACGGCAATGCCACCATCACCGTCACCGCTATGAACCCGGCCGGTGTAACCGCCACCCGAACCTTCAACTTAACCGTCATCCCGGTCAACGATCCGCCCACAATTTCCGGTGTCGTCATGAATTACGTCATGAACGACAACGAAACCAACTTCCCCTTTTCCACCGTAGTGATCGACGACGTCGATCACTTGAATCCGACCAATCAGTTTTTGGATGTAAGGCTCGAGATATTCAATCCCGCTGAAACGGATAATTATGCGGTTTTCCCGGGCAGCTCACTGGACTTCGAGCTCGAGGGCGTGTTCCCGCCGGATGCAACCGATGCCGTCCAGCAGCTTGCCGTCGCGGGTATCCCCAATCTCTCGCCGCCCAATACGACGAATTTGATGCTGGCATCCATTACCGTGTTTGACGGGGAGTTCACGGTATACGTGTCCAACATCAATATCCGTGTGGTGTCCATCAATGATCCGCCCACCGTAGCCGGCGGACTTTCTCCGAATAGCGTCAGCGAAGGTGGCGAGATCTCTCCCTTCTTCATCTCTTCGATCACCGATCCGGATGTGGGGGACGACATCTTTGTGCTCAGTATCGAAAATGTGAATCCCGCACAAGCGAGTCTCGGCAGCTTTTCCGGTCCCACGACGATCACCGGAAATGTCCCTTTTATTCAAGCAACGGTCGCCGGTTTATTCTATACCGCTGCGTCGGGACAGCTTACGAACGTAACGGAGCAGGTGCCTTTCCGCTACCGTGTGCAGGACGGGTTTGGTGGATCGGTCGCGATCACCAACGTGCTGACGATTAACCGTGTGGATAGCTCCCCGCTCATCGGCGGCATCACTCCGGGTACCGTCAACTTGACCGACGCACCCGTGGCCTACACGCCGTTTCCCTCAGCGTTTGTGAGCAACCCCGGCTCTGATCCCAGCATGATATTGACGTTGACCTTGGCCCAGAGCAATCCCGCGCTGGGCTCCTTTACGAATACGTTCTTTGAAGGAACTGTGGCGCAATTAACCGATGCCCTGCGGGCCGTCACCTACATGCCGGAGCAGGGGGTGCTGCCGATCGGTCAATCGGGCAATACGGTGCTGGCCGTCTTCGTGACGAATGCCGTGGGATTGAGTGCGCAGAATAATGCCGTGACTTTAAACATCCAGAGCGTAAATAACGCGCCTGAAATTATCTTGCCTCCGGGCGATCAACCTTTTCTGATTCCGCCCGACGATCCGGTCCAGCCGTTTTTGGATGTGGGTTTATCTAACGACGACACCAACAATGTCTTATTCACGCTGTCGATTGACAATGACGCCAAGGGGACCCTGACGAATGTCGGTGCATTCGTTTCGACCGGCCCCGGTGCGTTTGAGATGAGCGGCCAAGTGGAGGACATTTTGGCGTCACTGACGAATATCGTCTACGTCCTAAATCCCGCCTTCCTGTTTCCGCCCGATGATCCCGGCGGCACGACGTTTACGCTAAGCGCCCGTGACTTCGCACTGCTGACCACGACCCGAACCATGTCGATTCAGGTGCAGGACGAGCCCCGTAACCATTTGGTTACCCGTTTATTGAACGATGGCTTGCCCGGTTCCTTTGCCTACGCATTGGCCAATGCAGAGAACAATGATGTCATCACCTTTGCCTTGCCAACGTATCCCGCAGTCGTACGGATGCCCGATGCGCCAACCACGCTGTTAAATAAAAATATCACCATCAAGGGGCCGGGTGCCGATCTGCTCACCATCAGTGGCGATATCAATGGGGATGGTGTGCCCAATCGCCGAATTTTGACTGTGAACGCTCGCGTGACGATCGAAGGCGTGACCCTGTCGCACGGGACCGGCGCCTTCGGTGGCGCGTTGCTGGTCCAGCAGGGCGGATTCCTGACCTTGCGCAACGTGGCGGTCGTCCACTCCGTCGCCACGCAGTACGGCGGAGCCATCGATGTGGATGGTGGCCGGTTGACGCTCGATGGATGCTTTATTGGACATAACCGCGTGGATGCGGCCACGGGGGTAAGTGGCGCGGGTGTCTCGGTCTACTCCGATCAGGAAATACGGATTGTAAACACCACGTTTGCGGATAATCAGCAGGAGAACGAGACCGGTGATGGCGGTGGCGCTTTGGTGCTGCAAAATCTGACGCCGGGAACGCCCATGAACGTGCATCTCATTCACAATACGTTTGCCGAAAACACCGATGCTGCTGACCGTGCCAGCGCAGTGCTGAGCGTCGGTTTTGGTACGCGTGTGCGTCCGCTCAATTCCATCTTTGCCGACTTTTCCGGACGTAACCTCAACGTGGCGGGGGCCGGCGAATTCATTTCTGTTGGGGGCAATATCTGCGACGACAGCACGAAGGTGGTCCTGACGCAACAAGGGCAAAGTGAGGAAGTCTTTTTGTTGGATCATCCCACTGATGAAACCGAAACGAATCCCGTGCTTGCACCACTCAATCTGGCCGGAGATCCCACGCCATTCTATGCGTTGCTGGAAGGTAGCCCCGCCATCAATAAAGGCGTTGGCGGTCTGGTCTCCTTGGACCAGCGCGCCGTCATGCGCCAAGGCATTCCTGACAGCGGCGCGATCGAATTCAATGCCTTACGCCGACTGGTGATCAACGAGATCTACTTTGGTGACACCGAAATAAATTTCGTGGAAGTTTATGTGCGTCGCGACTCCACGCCGATTGATCTGGCCCCCTATTCATTGTTTGTGAACGGCCTGCGCGTGCATGACTTCGACAGCAACATCGTGATTCGTGCCAATGATGTTTATAGCGAAGGGGATCATGCCTCCTCGCTGATCGAGCCGGGGGGTGGCATGGTGATTGCCTTCTCCGATTCACCGGTGACCCTCACCAGTCCCAGCAACCCGACTCCGGTGGTGCGCCCGTCGGTAACCAATATCGTCGATTTGAACGAGCGCGGAGTCATTCATATTGGCCTCACCGGTGCGGAGCCGGTCGCGCGCCAATCCTATCTAGGGGTCTATCTCGACCCGCAAACCGGTACCAACATCCTCACCATCGCCGGTAACTCCATCTCGCTGGCCCCGCAATTCCGTGGCTTTGCGCTGCTGCCCCACGGCTATATCGGTCTGGGTCCGTTCGACGGCGGGGATATGACGAGAGATCCGACGCAGAATCCGTTGTCGCCGGGCTCCGATGTCGTTGGTACCCCGTTTGGTCAAGATAACGCCGAACCGTTAGCTGTGCCGGATATCTTTACCGTAGGCGAGGATGATCTCGCTATGCTGGACGTGTTGGCGAATGACTTTGACGGTGACGGCAATGATCGCCTGGTGATTGTGGATGTCAGCACGATATCGAATCCAGGCGCCGGGGATAATCAGACTACGCTGTCTGCCCTCGGTGCCACGGTCTCGATCGAGCCTGCGGCGGCCCCGCTGCGAGGAACGCACATCGTCTATGATCCGCGTAACGCGCCGCTTTTGCAGCAGTTGCCGGTGGGCGTGGAAATTGTCGACACGTTCTATTACGAGATCATCGATATCGGCTCCGCCCCGGTCGAGGCGTATAGCAGCGCGGCAGGCGCCACGTTGATTGTATCGCAAAGCCATCGACTCACGAACGGAGCCGAGGTGGTCATCAGCGGGTCGGCAGTCGGCGCGTATGATGGGACGCATGTGATCACTGTCGTAGATGATGATTCCTTCACTATCCCGATTGCCTTCGCCGGCAACGAGTCGCCGCGCGGCATTTGGGAAACATTGTTGCCGCGGTATCCCACCAGTCGCAGCGAAGCCTCGGTGTCCGTGCGCGTCCTCGGCGCCAACGATCCGCCGGTGGCCGTGCTCGACGTGATCACCGGCGTGACCGAGCGAACCACCATGCGCATCATGGCCCGGCCGGAACGGGCGGGTGACCCGACCCTGACGTTCTCAGGCGATCCGGTTCCGCCGCCTGTGCTGTCCGCGCAGGATTTGCTCAGCAACGATTTCGACATCGATACCGACGACACGTGGGAGACGCTGCGGATCATCGGCGTGTTGGG
>SKLK01000138.1 GCA_007123265.1 Kiritimatiellia bacterium | reverse complement strand
TTGCACAAGGATCAGTCTTCTTTTTCCCTCTGGGACACCCAAATCAGCAATCGATGAAAGCTGAACCATTGAAAGTCAACAGGTTACAAAAATAGCCCTTCAGCATGTGGAACTCAGGAAACCGATTCCCTATTGGCCAACGGCGATTGATTCCGCTAGACTGCCGCGCTTTATATCCATCGCACGAGGAACGTAACACATGAAAGCTGGTATCGTAGGCCTACCCAATGTAGGCAAAAGCACACTGTTCAACGCCCTGACCAATGCTGGGGCGGCGGCAAATAACTATCCCTTTTGCACCATAGATCCGAACGTGGGCGTGGTCCCGCTTGCCGACCCGCGCCTGCAAACGATCAATCGTTACATCCAAACCAAATCCGTTATTCCCACCGTGCTCCAGCTTGTCGATATTGCCGGTCTGGTGCGTGGCGCCAGTAAGGGCGAAGGTCTGGGCAATCAATTTCTCTCCCACATTCGCGAAGTGGACGCGATCCTTCACGTGGTGCGCTGTTTTGAGAATGAGGATGTTACCCACGTCGATGGCGCCGTCGATCCGGTGCGGGACATCGAGACGATTGAGACCGAGTTGCTACTGGCCGACTTGCAATTGGTGGAGAACAGCCTGCAACGGGCGCGCAAAAGTCTCCGCGGCGGCGACAAGGAAACCGCGCTACGCATCCAAGTGCTGGAACAATGCCACACGCTGCTTAGTGAGGGGCGCCCGGTCCGTCAGTTATCCCTGCCCCTCCCGGACCAGCAGAAGATGTTTCGTTCACTCAGCCTAATCACCGCAAAATCCGTTCTATATATTGCCAACATTGACGAAAACGAAGACCCGGACGCGCATCCGCATGTGCAGGCAGTGCGCGGTTACGCCGCGCAACACGACGGCGAAGTGGTCCCGGTGTGTGCCCGGGTTGAGTCCGAGCTGGCGGAGTTGGATGAAGCCGACCGGGCCGAGATGCTGGCCTCGATGGGTATGGAGGAGCCAGCCTTGGCTAAAGTCGCCCGAGCCGCCTATCGCCTACTGGGCTTGCAAAGCTTCTTTACCGCTGGCGAAAAGGAAATCCGAGCTTGGACCATTCCGCAAGGGGCCACGGCTCCGCAAGCGGCCGGCACGATTCATACAGATTTTGAGCGCGGGTTCATCCGGGTCGAGGTCTACCGCATCGACGACCTCGAAGAGTTAGGCAGCGAGGCAAAGATCAAGGCAGCCGGCAAGATGCGGCTTGAGGGCAAGACGTACGTTATGCAAGACGGGGATGTCTGCCACTTTCTGTTCAACGTCTAGACCGGTTGGTCACCGAGTCCGGTCTAGCTTGCGTCTGTATCAAAATCCCCTATGATGAGGGGGTATTTTAGCAGGAGAAATAAGATGACGACATGGACCCGGTTATTGATTTTCGCTTTCGGTTGCGCAGCCCTGACGGTTTGGGCCGACGGCAATCTTTTGCGCAATCCCAGTTTCGAAGAACGTATCCCGGATAGTGAACGACGGGCCCAATACTGGACCATGCATCATCCGGATGCCTATGGCGACACGTTTGGCAGCGCGTCCCGGGAAGATTGGCGTTCCTTTGACGGTCTATTCATCATGGCCATCCGCGGCCTTTGGGCCAACGCCGGCCACTACGGCGGCGTCTGGCAAGAAAGCGCGGCGGAGCCGGGTGAAACCTATAAGGCCTCCGCTCGCTTTTGGGCGGACCCGGACTGGGAAGCCGCCACGCAAGAAATCAAACTGGAATTCTGGACCGCGGACTACAACGAGTTGTTGGCGACCAAATCGACGGTCCTCCGTCGCGTCGGCCCCGATTGGCGCCAATACACCGTCCAAGCCAAGGCCCCGGAAGGCGCTGAGCGTGTGCGCTTGGTGATCTTTGCAGAGGGGGCCGGTGAATACGGCGCCTTGCAATTTGATCACACCTACCTTTCGACCTTGGACGAATACCAGGAACCGGAAGCCCACCCCGTATCCATGATCATCGATATTCTTGAGGAGTGAGTAAACGTATGAGGTTGAGCCACTGCATGATTCGCCCCTTGTCCATGCTTGCACTCCTATCGCTGACGTTCGGCGTTAGCTGCACGACTATGCCGCCCCCGCATACGAGACAGGCGGTTAGCGAGCGCGAGGATGTGCTTTTGCAGCAAGCGGAGATGCGGCGTTTGAGCGGCCGCATAGAGGGGGTTGAACTGGAGGTCGAACGATTGCTGCGTACCGTCAACCAATTGCAAACGGAACAGACGCAATGGATTCGTTCGCAACAGCAACAGATGGAAACGCGACTCACAGCGCTGGAATCCCAATTGCAGGCGCTCGACGCGGCGCGGGAGTCGGATCGCAAAGCGATTATCGAGCAATTGACAACGACCGTCGCTGAACTGCTTCGCGAGCAGCGCGGGGCCGGCGGGACCCGTGCAGCCAGCGGCTAC
This sequence comes from Kiritimatiellia bacterium, assembly GCA_007123265.1. Taxonomy (GTDB): domain Bacteria; phylum Verrucomicrobiota; class Kiritimatiellia; order SLAD01; family SLAD01; genus SLAD01. Next base: position 1,161 of record SKLK01000138.1, on the reverse strand, counting down.
GGGTACGAACATACCGTGGGAGCAGGCGAAACGTTGTCGCATATCGCTGCGGCCTACGGCGTGACGACGCGCGCAATCATCGCTGCAAACAACCTGGAAAACCCGGATCGACTACGGATCGGACAGAAATTGTTTATTCCCGAATAGTCGGCAGTCGACAGTTTCCCCCATGCGCAGCTGGTATATCAAAAAGGCCGATGGCAGCTTGTACGGTCCTCACCCGCTTGAGCACTTGGTGCTGTGGGCGAAGGAAGCGCGCGTGGAACCAACCGACCAGCTTTCGTCGGACCGTGTCACGTGGCAGCCGGCCGATTCCGTGCCCGAGCTGGAACTGGACTACATCATCCTTTTGCCAGACGACCACCAGTATGGCCCGATTCATCAAGAGACCTTGATTGAGCTGGTCCATGAGGGAGAACTTCCCTCCTCCACACCGGTTCGCCATCGGCTATCCGGTCTCGTGCATGAAGCGGGCTATTGGATCGCAGAGGCTTTACTGGCCACGCGCGATCGTCCCGTGCCGGCCACCGACATAGTCACCCCGGAGACACCGGCCGTGTCCACTCCGGCGTGGGAGACAGAACCCAGCGGGGATGTTGCGAAATGGCAACAATTGTTTGAAACCGAACAGCGCGAGCGAAACGCGGAACGCGAAGAGTTGACATCGGCTTTGGCGCATGCCAAGCAAGCGTTTCAGGAGGCGGCGAATGCGCGGGATCGATTCCATTTTCAGCTCAGGCAAGCGGAGGATCGGCTCGCAGCGCTGGGCGAAACGTCGCAAGAAGAGAATACGGCAAACCGCCATGCTACACGCGAAACCGAGCTGGTGGCCGCGTATGATCGGCTGCAGAAACAGTATGAAACAACAGTGGACACGCTGGAAAAAGAGCAGCAGAAGGTTGCCAAGCTTGAACACGACCTCGCCGATCGCACGGAAGCCTTGCATCGAGTGACGCAAACCAGCGCGTCAGAACGTGACGCAGTGCGGACTCAACTTGACGGACTCCAACAGGACTTGGAAACGCTGAAGGAAGAGCATCAATCCCTGTTGAAAAAGTATCGTGAGTTAAACGATCAGTATTTCAAGTTAAAGACCGCAAGTAGCGAGCCCACTTAATCCATCCGGCGGAGCGCCCGCTCAGGACCGCGCCGAAGCCGGCG
>SKLK01000170.1 GCA_007123265.1 Kiritimatiellia bacterium | reverse complement strand
CCATCTGAATGGGGGCCGGTTGCTCACGTGTCACCATCAATCGGCTAAACTTTTTCGTCTGCACCTTCTGCAACCGATTGATGGTGCCGTTAAAAAGACGCGGGAGATTGGCCAACACAAATGGTGCGTCCTTGTCCTCCACAACGATCAACTCCAGCAAGCCATCATCCGGGCAGGCATCAGGGGCTATCTGGGCTTGCCCGCCAAACTGGGTCAAATTCGCAACAGTGAACATCAGCGGATCATTGACCCACCACGCGGGTTTTTGGTCGATGCTGACGGTAAAGGGCTGGCGTTTGTAATCGAATAGTTCGTACACCGCCGCAAACACATAGGGCATGATGCCGCGCACGGGCGATTTATCGAAGGTGCGCACGATCGCGGCGTCCCACGCCATTGAGCAGGTGACGAAAAAGGGTCGCCCATTGGCTCGCCCGACGTCGATCCGCAAGCGCTGCGCCCGCGCCAACGCCGCTGCGGCCTGTTCCGGTTTAAGCGGAATACCGAAATGCCGCGCAAATCCATTGCCGCTCCCCGTCGGAATCACCCCCAACGCCACCGGCGTATGAACCAGCACGCTTCCGATGGAATTGATCATGCCGTCCCCGCCCACAACGATGATGGTGTCCACCCCATTTTCCAGCGCCAGCCGGGTCTTCGCCTGACCATCCTCAATACTGCGGCTGAGCTTGAAGTACAGGTTGGTATCGGGCGTATCCCAATGTTCGCCCAACGCACGCACAACGGATTGGAGTGAAGAAGCGATCCCCGCCTTGGGGTTGATCAATACAAGCACCTGTCGGCGGGGGGACGGACTCATGGGGCGGCACTCAGCAATTCCACAATTTGCGGCACGGCGTCTTCCGGCGCACATTCCACCATCCTCCCCGTGGCACGACATTTGATTTCCACCACACCACGCGCCAGCGATTTTTCGCCGATACATACGCGAACCGGCAAGCCCAGCAAATCGGCATCCTTGAATTTGACTCCGGGACGTTCATCCCGGTCATCAAATAACACATCAATATCCTGTGCTTTCAGGGCCAGACCAAGCTGTTCGGCCGCCTGCACACTGGGCTCATGCTTCACGCTGATTACCAGAATCTCCACCAAATAAGGCGCCAGCCCCACGGGCCAGATGATGCCATCTTTGTCATGCCGCTGCTCGATCACGGCCTGCAATGTCCGCGTTACGCCGATGCCATAACAGCCCATCACCGCCGGATGTTGCTGCCCCTCCGCGTCCAGGTACAGTGCCCCTAACTTCTCGCTGTATTTGGTGCCTAACTTAAACACATGGCCGACCTCTATGCCCCGCTTTTCCCGCAACGTCCCTTCGCACCGCGGACAGCCATCGCCATCGCGAGCCAAGGCGATATCGGCATAGATTACGTCCCCCACATCCCGCGCCATATCGACATGCAGCAGATGCTGATCCGCTCGATTGGCGCCCGTGATCGCCCCGCGATAGCCCTGCAACCGCTGATCCGCAATCCGTCGAACCCCCGTCAATCCCACCGGGCCGGCAAACCCTACGGGCGCGCCGGTCACCTTGGCCACCTCCTCGTCATTCGCCAAGGTCAACTCGCTCGCACCCACGGCACGCGCCAGTTTGATGTCGTTGACCTCGCGATCCCCCGGCAGTAACACCGCCAGCCATTCCTCGTCCGCCCGGTAAATCAGTGTCTTAATCATGCGCGCGGGTTCCGCGTCGAGGAACGTGGCCACTTCGGCAATGGTGCGTGCACCGGGCGTATCCACCGCGGTCACCGGTTCATCCGCTTGATCAAATGCCGGTGGCGGGGGTACGGCAGCTTCGGCGCGTTCCAAGTTAGCGGCGTAGGAACAGGAATCGCATTCCACCAAGCCGTCCTCCCCCGCATCCGCCAGCACCATGAATTCGTGGGACGATTGCCCCCCCATCGCGCCCGTGTCCGCCTCGACAATCTTGGTCCGCAACCCGCACCGTTCGAAGATCTGCACATACGCATCGTACATGGCCTGGTAACTAATGTCGGCCGCCTCGCTATCGACATCAAAACTATAGGCGTCCTTCATGATGAATTCCTTTGCCCGCATCAGGCCGAAACGGGGCCGGATTTCATCCCGGAACTTGGTCTGGATCTGATAGAAATTCCGTGGCAACTGTCGATACGAACTAATTTCGCGGGCGACCAGGTCGGTGACAATTTCTTCATGCGTCGGTCCCAAAACCAACTCACGATCCTGACGGTCGGAAATTTTGAACATGACATCATGCAAGACGTCGTAGCGCCCCGTACGATCCCATATTTCCCGCGGATGCAGGGCCGGCATAAGAATTTCCAGCGCCCCCGCTCGATCCATTTCCTCGCGCACGATCCGTTCCACCTTCCGCAGTGCGCGCAGGCCCAGAGGCAAAAACGTATACAGACCGCCCGCCAGTTTACGGATCAGTCCGGCACGCAGCATGAACTGGTGACTCGGGATTTCCGCGTCCTGCGGCGATTCCTTCAGTGTGGGTATACATTGTTGGCTCCATCTAATCATCGATAACTCCCTATGCGTGACACCGGCATTCGCTGAGACCTTGCCACATGATTCATCCCACCGTATTTTGTTTGTATGCCAATCGTGGATGAATATTTTCTACCTTGTTGCCGCCGACTCTCGACGTGGCGCAAAGGTACACTACGCAGGGGATGGGCCTCAAGCGTGGAAGTCGAACCGGTCAAGCGCCTCGAAACGCTCGTTTGCATACTCAGTCTTCTCGTTGTAACTGCGTCGAGCCAGGTACACGCCGGGACGTGGAGAACGCGCAGCGTTTCGGCCATCGAGGCCACCTCGCCGCCACCGGCTGAAGCCGACGCTGCGCTGGCACCGGTACCGGGACCGGATCCCACCTTGCAGCGTCTGAGTGACATTCCACCGCCTGCGTCACGTGCAGAACCCGCGTGGCAATCGCCGCATCGACGGTTGACGCAGGTGGAAGGCGATTTAGGAGTCCCCGCCGAGGAGGTCGAAGTCCTACTGGAACAAAACCGGGTGCGCAGCGCGATTGAACGAAGCCGGACCATGATGCGGGCGCGACAACCCGAACAGGCCCTGGCCGAATTGGAACGCGTCGCGGAAGGTCTTCAAACCGATGAATCCCGTCGCTGGATTCACCAGGAACTGGGCACGATCTATTTTCGAATGCAGCGCTTCCTCGAAGCCGAGCACCACATGGCTACCGCCCATGCCTTGGCACCCGACAACCCCAGTCTCGCCAGTAACCTAGCCGCCGTTCAATTGACCATTGGCGAATTGGACGAGGCGGCGGACACGTTGACAGGCATTGATCTCGCACTCGTACGCAACCCCGCCATTTTATTCAGTATCCATTTCAATTTCGCCTGCCTGCATAGCTTGCAAGGGGACGCCGACCGCGCCCTCGAACATCTTGAACAGGCCGCGGCGCATGATGCCGGTGCCACCTACACATCGATCGGCGATCCGCAACTGGATCCGCTGCGGGACGACGCGCGATTCCGGGATTTCGCAGCCGCCCTTGAACTAACCCTACGCTGAGCCAGCACGGCCCTGGGCAGCTAGCAGAAACGCTGCACGACTG
>SKLK01000089.1 GCA_007123265.1 Kiritimatiellia bacterium | reverse complement strand
TAGCCCCGTGCTTCTCGACGTACCGGTGGTAACCGGGGATCACTGCGCCGGCCGCCACGTACTGGAGCCCGTTCGCCCGGGCCACTTCGACTTCCGCCAAGACCATGCGCATGAAGACGTCCCGTCCCCGATAGTCTCTATGCACCACCGCAGATACCAGATACACGGTGTTGGCGTTCGGCACTTCGTCCCGACTCCGAATGAAGCCGTTGTTCGTCACGGTACTCCAAGTACCGATCCGATCCGGTTTTCCGGGATCGTACGATATGGGACAGGCCGTCATGGAACCGATCAAGTCACCGTTCTCCGCACACGCCAATAGAAACCCTTCGGGAAACTTCTCAAGGCGGGCCTCGAATTGTTCCTGCACAGCGCGCTGGCCCTCTGGCCAATGGGTTTCCAGCTCCATAATGGCCGCTAGATCCGCATGGACCGCTGGTCGTATTTGAATCATGACTATTCCTCCTTGTCCGTCATCAGTACGATCGATTTTCACACGACCGCCGGAGTGAAACAAGGCTCGTTTCCCCCCAGCGTTTGCGGATGCCTAACGCTTGACTCACTGGCCCAGTGTGATGAAATACAGGGGATGCATTCAGACGATACGCCGATCGGCCATTCCCAAGGGACATTCAACTATGAACGCCTGCTGCACTTGGATGTGCTGCGCGGGTTCGCGCTGTTCGGTATTTTACTGGTGAATTTCGAATGGTTTAATCGCTCCGCGCAAGCCATGTTGCTCGGTAGCGCAACAAACCTTGACGGGGCGGACTATTGGTCTGCGCGACTGATCGAGTGGCTGGCTGAAAGTAAGTTTTTCCCCATTTTCTCCATGCTCTTTGGAATGGGCTTTGCGCTAATGTATAATCGCGCTCTGGCCGCGGGCCGTCCGTTCTTCGGTCTATATGTGCGGCGCTTGCTGGCCTTGGCCCTGTTTGGCGTGCTGCACATCGCCTTGGTCTGGTCCGGCGACATCCTGTTTATGTACGCCGGCATTGCCTGCCTGATGCTGGTATTCTTTCGCAAGACACCGACGCGCCGGCTTTACAAGTGGGCTATCGCCTGCTGGCTGTTTCCGCTGCTATTGACCGTTGCCTCCGCCGCCTTCTTTCATTCCTTGCCTCCAGAGAATGAGGTCCGGATGGAGGTGGCAGCAGAAATGGAGGCCGACTATCGCGCGTTGCTGCTGCGCATTGAGTCCGGCGAATATATTCATCAATACGGCTCGTTTGCGGAAAATGTGCGCCAGCGACTGCACGATTTCCGGATTATTCTCACCGACTTCGGCTTTTTCTGGATCCCGATGGTGCTGGGCTATTTTCTGTTTGGTCGCTGGCTGATTGAATCGGGGATCATGGCCCAGCCCCACGAACACGCGCACCGACTCAAGCGCTGGCAGTGGTGGGGCCTGGGCTTTGGCCTGCCCGCCTCCCTCGTGGCCCTGCCAATGATGCACGAAGCGCATTTCACGATACCGGATTGGCCCATGACCGGCGGCCTCGCACTCTATCTGGCCGGCAGTATTGCGCTGGCCTTGGCCTATCTGGCCATTATCACACGCCATGCACATCGCTTGTTGTTCCTCGCTCCGGTGGGACGCATGGCGCTGACGAATTACCTACTGCAATCGGTCTTTTGGGTCACCGTGTTTTATGGCTACGGGCTCGGACTTTGGGGCCGCATCCCGCACGCCCTATTCATCCCGTTGAGCTTGTTGTTTATTTCCCTTCAAGTGGTATTCAGTCGTTGGTGGATGCGGCGGTACCGCTACGGCCCAATGGAATGGCTCTGGCGCGCCCTGACACGATTGGGACGTCCCACGTGATGACGCTGCATTCGTGCAAGGGCGATCCGTGTCAGAACGCGAGATGAGGGCGAAAGATAAAGAAATAGCCCCTTTACTCCCTTGTCTTTCGCCCTAATCTTTCGCCTTAATTTCTGGCTGCCCTCTGCCGTTGATAAACAGCCGCAACCAATGCTCCAAACACACCCCACGCCACAAGGCCTCGCCGGATAGCCTTGATGTAGATCCGCGCAGTGACTTTTCCAGCCGACGCGGACAAAAGATCCCCGCTCGCACTGCGTATCCATCCATCAGCAAATCCTCGATTTGCGGGCGCAACCGCGGCGCCCGCAATTCTGTGTAGACCGGCGAGGGGAAACCGAGCTTATGCCGGCGCTGTTCGATTTCGCGCGGGAGCATATCGCGAAAGGCCCTGCGTAAAAGGACCTTGGTCCAACCGCCGCTCATCTTATCATCGTAGGGAAGTGAAAACACGAATTCGACCAGCCGATGATCCATAAACGGCGCCCGTAACTCAAGCGTGTGTGCCATGCTGATCGCATCAAATCCTCGTAAAATCTCGGGCAATCCTCGATGGGTGAATTCCCGCCACAACGCATTATTCAACCAACTCTGATACGGGTGCATATCGGCTCGACACAACCAACCCGCCAACCACTGAGTCGGATCATTGATTCGGTACGCCCGATCATAGGCGGGCGCCATCAGCGCATGCCCCCGTGCGTCACCATACCCGAGCCGACAGGCTAGCGGAGCCAGTGCGCGACGCAGCATCCGCATGGGCGATCCAGGCTCTACCTGCATCAACGTCCTGAACTCTCGAACCCACCCCATACGCGACGACAGGGAACTGCGCGGCAGCGACCGACGCAATCGATCCAGCAGGTAGGGCCATATAAATGCGCCGTACCCGCCCAGCAACTCATCCGCGCCATCGCCAGTCAAAATGACGCGATCCGTACGGGCGGATTCCTGGGCAACAAACCACATGGGAAAGCGCCCCCGACTAGCGGGGGGCGCATCATGGTGCCAGGTAATTTTGGCCATGACGTGCAGCAAATCGCTCGCGTCGGGTGTGATCCAGTGCTGCACAAAGCGGTCGGGATCATCCGCCACTAGGGCGGCGTAGCGGCTTTCGTCGCCCGCCCAGCCCTCATAGCGGAGGGAATAACAGTGAACCGGCTTGTCCAGTAACCCTTGGGCTACCCGCACCACGGTGCTTGAATCCAGGCCGCCACTTACCCACACACCGAGCGGGGCGTCACTACGCAAACGGAGTCGAACGGCATCGATGACGAGATCCCTGAACGTTTCCACCACCTCCGTACACGGCACCTCGGTGCCTGATTGGTAGGACCAGTAGCGCTGGGCCTCACAGGTCGTATTCGTGATCCGCATATACGTCGCGGCCGGAAACTGGCGAATCGCCGCGAAAAAGGTCCGCTCGCCGACATCCGTGCTGCCGCTCCGCAAATAACTGTTTATCTGCCAATGGTCCGGCGTCGCCTCTTCCGGAAAGGCTGCCAGAATAGCCTTGGCCTCTGAAGCAAAGGCCAAGCGGCTACCGCGAATCGAGTAGAAGAGGGGCTTGATGCCGAATCGGTCGCGAGACAACACCAACTCGCGGGTGCGCTCGTCCCACAAGGCCAAGGCCCACATGCCATTGAACCGGCTAAAACAATCCGGGCCCCACTGCTGATAGGCGGACACAATCACCTCGGTATCGGTTTGCGTGCGGAACGTCCAGCCAGCGGCTATCAGCTCATCGCGCAACTCAAGGTAATTATGGATTTCGCCATTAAAACTGATGTGATAGCGACCGTC
>SKLK01000026.1 GCA_007123265.1 Kiritimatiellia bacterium | reverse complement strand
GATGGTAACCCCGCCGAACACGCTGCCCATCGATTTCTCTGTCCCTAACTCTTCGGCGCGTCGCAAGCGACGGCTCTACAGACTGGGTAAACCATAGTTTCTCTGTCCCTAACGCACCTTATCACTCGACGGCTTTGAACGGCGCGCCCCTAATCGTGAGCGTTGTCGACAAAGATTCCGACAACGCTCACGACAAAGAATAGGACACAACTTCTCTGTCCCTAACCAGACCGAACAAAAGAGCCGATATGACACACAAGCACTAACCAAAAAGGCTTCCAAAGAACCTGGGTGAGCCCTTATGTCGCATATACCGGATAGCCAATTTTACGTTTCACCCTATTATTAAGCAGGTTACGCATCATTCAGAATAGTGGCATGAGTTATGCTGATTAAATGGTTGGCTGGATAAACCTAAAATGAAAGGAGTTCATCATGTGGCCAGTAATGAATAGTTGGGATCGGCGATTGGATCCTTTTTCGGAGATCAGTCGCTTGCATCGAGAAATGAATCGCCTCTTCGACTCGCACGAGCGGCGAGCAGCGGACTTTCCGGCGCTGAATGTGTACGGGAATGCGGAAGAGGTGCGCGTGGTAGCGGAACTGCCCGGCATCGATCCGAACCAGTTGAACATTTCGGTGACCGGCAACACGCTCACCGTTGAAGGCGAGCGGGCAGCGGCGGAACGACAAGAACAGGAAGTGGTGTATCGACAGGAACGACCCACCGGACGTTTTGTCCGTACCATCCGACTTCCGTACGAAGTTGAAGCCGACCAGACCAAAGCCCGGTATGAAAACGGGGTCTTGCAAATGACGCTGCCCCGCAGCGAGGCGACAAAACCACGGCGTATTACCATTCAAAGCTAATCGCAAGAAGGGAGGATGAACATGACAACCGATAACACAGCATTGGAAAGACAGTCAACGGCCGTCGAGGGAGACGCCCGGACCATTCCACAAAAGCCGCTCTTTCAACCGGCAACGGACGTGATTGAACAGAACGAAGCCATTGTTCTGCAAGCGGATATGCCCGGCGTTTCGGAGCAGCAGGTCGAGATACACCTGGACGACGATGTCCTGACGATTCGCGGAGAAACGCCCGATATCGCCATGGAAGGATTCGATCAGCTCTACCGCGAATTCACCAGCGGCGTGTATGAGCGGACCTTCACGATCTCGACGGACATTGATCGGGAACGAATCACGGCCCGCATCAAGAACGGGGTGTTAACTGTGACACTTCCCAAAGCGGAACAGGTGAAGCCCCGCAAGATTGCGATTCAAGTGGATAACTAAACCGCCACGCCGTCGCCGTCTCAAACGGCGACGGCCGATTCTATTCGTCCCCGGCCTGGTTTGCTACGGCATGAGCAGGCCCCGGCAGGAGGCGGTTCATCAAGGCGGGCATATCCAGTTCCGCCTGTGACCCCGCGTCCATGTCCTTGAATTGAAAGGTGCCGGCCGCCAACTCCGTGTCGCCCCGGATGATCACGAATCGACTGCGCGACCGATTCGCCGCGCGCATCTGCGCCTTGACGCTCCGCCCCCGCACGTCCATCAGCGCCGCGATACCCCGCAAGCGCAAGGATTGCATCAGGACCAGATTCTCTTCCGCCGCCCGATCACCGTGACTAACCACAAACACATCCGGTCGCGGCATCATGCTTTCCGGCACCAAGCCCTGCGCCTTCAGGACGGCGATGACGCGTTCCAAGCCAATGGCGAAACCCACGCCTTCCACCGGTCGCCCCGCCATGTTTAGCGCGTAGCGTCCACCGCCCGACAGGGCATCCTGCGCGCCCAAGCCGCTGTGGGTGACTTCCCAAACGGTATGCTGGTAATAGTCCAATCCCCGCACGAGTCGCGGATTCTTCACGGCGGGAATATTCAATCGCTCTAACCAGGCTAAGACCTCATCCACGTACGCATTAGCCGGTGCCCCCATCCATTCGGTTATCGGAGGCAGGGCCGCTACCTGCTCGGCACACTGCTCAACTTTACAATCGAGAATGCGCAACGGATTTTCGTTATACCGCCGCTGACAATCAGCGCACAAGGTGTGGCGTTGGCCGGCCAATGCTGCGCGCAAGGCCTCGGTGACACGCGAAAAATCGTCCGGTGCCCCGCGCGTATTCAGGTGTACGACGAAATCCTTGATGCCCCATGCCTCCAACACATGCGCCTGCAGGGCAATCATTTCCGCATCCGCCATCGCGGTCGCCGGCCCAATCGCCTCTGCACCCAACTGATGAAACTGGCGCCGTCGACCGGCCGCCGGCCGTTCCGCGCGAAACATGGGCCCAAGATAATACAAGCGGGCGTCGGCCCCGTCCTGGCCCAAGCCGGAAACATGCCGCATCACGCCGGCCGTGCCTTCGGGGCGCAGGGTCAACTCGCGTCCGCCTCGATCAAGAACGCGATACATTTCCTTTTGAACAATATCGGTGGTATCGCCGAGCGAACGGGTGAATACCGCGGTTTGTTCAACCAACGGGGTGCGCACTTCCTGAAAGGCATACGCGCTCATGATGTCGCGCGCCGTTTGCTCCAACGCATGCCAAAGACAGATTTCAGGCGCGGCCAAATCGGACATGCCGCGAATTGGTTGCAGGGATTCTTCTGCCATATGGATCAGCCGGAGACCCGCTCCTTCATGATCTTGCCCGGCTTGAACTTGACAATGCGACACGAGGGAATCTCAACGACCTGCTCGGGTCGATTCGGATTACGCCCCACGCGCTGTTTACGTTCCTTGATTTGAAAGACGCCAAAATTTCTTAATTCGACATTCTTCCCGTTCGCTAAGCTGTCCACAATCATGTCGAGCGACTTTTGGATCACCGCATAGACATCCTGTTGAATGAGGCCAGTATCTTCCGCTATTTTTACAACCATCTCTCGTTTTGTCATGGAATCTATTCCTTATCGGACGAACATCCGGGGCCCCTCATCGTTCGCCTGAAGCTCTCCCAAACTCGGCGCATACTGGTCCTATCATAGACCTGCCCCACAAGGGGTCAAGCCCATAGTCCGGAATTAGCGAACGACGCGATGAATGTAGAAGCAGACCAGCGAGGCAATACCCATCAGGATACCCGTCCAGCGGTTGTAGGCATAAAACTCGTGCAGGCCCAAGTCATACCATTTCTCCGGGAAGTTGGGATAGGACGAGGTCCGTCCGCCGATGAGCTCAATGCGCCCGGGGACATCACCGTCGCTGCGGATGAGTTGATCGCCTGCCAAATCGCCCTCCATCAACACCTCCCACGCCTCAATCTGCTCGATCGCGTCGATCAGATCGCCCAGCGTAGCCACACCTTGCGCGATGCGCACATGATGACGGCGGTCCTCCGATGCCACCGTCACCGGCGCAGGCAGGCTTTCCGGGGACGCGATCGTAAAGGTCAGCACCTGCCCATTCAAATCAGCGCTGGGCTCAACCGAGCGCACGACTGCGGGCTGCCCCATTAACATGAAGGTCGCTTCGGCTTCGGCACCCCGCCAACGGGTCTGCGGCACCCAACCATCAATGATATGCCACAGCGACAAGGCGGCAAGCACCACGGCCCAAATCAAATACGTCTTGGTTCCTTCAACGTGATACCTGCGCGCCATGCAATCCCCTCTCGCCCTTACTGCCCCAGGGAGCCGATAATGGAAATCAAGGGCAGGAACAATGCGATGACAATGGTGCCCACGATGACCGCCAGAAAGACAATCAATAGCGGCTCGATAATGGAGGTCAATCCAGCCACGGTGTTATCCACTTCGTCGTCGTAATTGTCGGCAATTTTCATCAGCATTTCCGGCAATTCCCCGGTTTCCTCGCCTACTTCGACCATGCTGACCACCATGGCCGGGAAGACGCCCGACGCCTCGATCGGTGGGGCCATATTCTCCCCCTCTTTCACCGAGTCGTGAATGGTATTGACCGCCCGGGCGATCACTTCGTTTCCGGATGTGTCGCGAACAATATTGAGTGCCTGCAACACCGGCACCCCGGAAGTCATGAGGGTGCCCAGCGTGCGGGTAAACCGGGCAATCGCAGTCTTGCTCAGCAAGACCCCGAAAATCGGTGCCCGCAACTTCATCCAATCGATCCCGTACCGGCCGGGCTTGGTCTTGCCGATCACCTTCAAGGCAATCACGAAGGCAATGACAATCAACAACAGCGGCAAGGTGCGATTGGCCACGGTGTCACTGACATTCATGACGAACTGTGTCAATCCAGGCAATCCGGCGTCGCCCAACAAGTCATCAAAAATTTCCTCGAATTTCGGGATGATCACGATCATCAAGAACGCGACGATACCAACGGCCATGGCCATGACCACGACGGGATAGACCATGGCGCTGACAACCTTGTTACGGATGCGCTGCGCCTTCTCCATAAATTCGGCCAACCGTTCGAGCACCACGTCCATAACGCCGCCCAGCTCACCGGCCTTGACCATGTTGACATACAGGCGATTAAAGATGCGCGGGTGTTGCCCCAACGCCTCCGCCAAGGTGCCGCCGGTCTGGATATTTTCGACGATTTCCGTCGTGGCCTTGCGCAGCAGGGGATGTTTTTCCTGTTTGAGAATCACCTGCAGACTGCGCATTAACGGCAAGCCGGCATTGATCAGGGTGGCCAACTGCCGGGTATAGGTCATCAATTGCTTCGGCTTCACCCGCAGGAGAAATGAAGGCAAGCGCAGCTCCATATTCATTGCGCTGGATTTGCCGCCCTTGCCTTTGGCCGGCGCCCGGCCTTTTTTGCCTTTCGCCCCACCGCCCTTGGTTTCGGCCCCGGCGATTTGCACACGGGTCGGGAACATGCCCTGCTCACGGATTATGGCGATGGCGGCCCCTTGGCTGCCGGCCTCGACCGTCCCGGTCTGCTCCTTGCCATTGGCGTCCATCGCAGCAAATGTGTATGTCGGCATTATTCTCTTCTCCTATGACCCATACCCGCGAGGCTATACCAATTCACCCGAAGCCGCAAATCTTTATCACCGATCCGACCTGCTAGGTATACTTGAGCACTTCCTCAACGGTTGTGTAACCGTCCAAAATGCAGCGAATACCATCCTCGCGCAAGGTCCGCATACCCAATTCAACAGCCTTCTCCCGCATCACCAAGGACGGCTTGCGCTCGGAAATCAGGGTCCGGACCGGGTCGCTGATTCGCAAATACTCGTAGATCCCCCGCCGCCCGCGATAGCCCGTGTCATTGCACTTTCCGCAACCGGCACCGTAATAAAAGGGACGCCCATCGATCTGTGCCCGCGTCAGGCTCAGTCGGCTGAGCTGTTCATCCTCTGGTTCATACTCGGTCCGGCAATCCTTGCAAATGGTTCGCACCAACCGCTGCCCCAACACGGCCTCGAGCGTTGAAGAAATCAAGAACGGCTCCACGCCCATATCGATTAAGCGGGTGACGGCGCCGGCGGCGTCGTTCGTGTGCAAGGTGGAAAAAACCAGATGGCCGGTCAACGACGCCTGCACCGCGATTTCGGCCGTTTCCAAATCGCGAATTTCGCCGACCATTATGATGTCGGGATCCTGGCGCAAAAAGGCGCGCAAGGTGCGGGCAAACGTAAGCCCAATGGCTTCGTGCATGGGCACTTGGACCAGGCCCTCAATGTCGTATTCGACCGGATCCTCCGCCGTCAGCAGTTTCGACTCGATCGTGTTTAGACGCCGCAAAGCGGAGTAAAGCGTGGTGGTCTTGCCGGACCCGGTGGGTCCGGTCACAATCACGATGCCATTGGGCTTGGTGATGTCGTTACCGAAATCCTCGAAAATATCGTCAGGGAAGCCGAGGTTCTCAAGATCCAACGAAACGACGCTCCGGTCCAAGACACGCAATACGACACTTTCACCAAACTGGGTCGGCAGGGTGGACACCCGGAAGTCGATGGTACGCCCGGCCACGTTCAACTGGATACGACCATCCTGCGGCAAGCGGCGCTCAGCAATGTTCAGGCCGGATATGACCTTCAACCGCGAGGTCACCGGCAAGGCCAAATGCTTGGGTGGCGGCGCCATTTCATAGAGTGCCCCGTCCACGCGATAACGGATTTTGAACTCGTTTTCAAACGGCTCAAAGTGGATATCCGACGCCCGGTCCTGAACCGCTTGATACAGCACCAGATTGACGAAACGAACGACCGGCGCCGCATTAGCGGCGGTCTCAATCTCGTAGACATTGTCTTCGCCTTTACCGAGATCAATTAAGTCGCCCGCATCCTCCAGCTCATTCTCCAGGGCGGACAGCATTTCGCTGACGGACTCGCTCTCATCGCCGTAGCACCGTTGCAAGGCAACTTTGATATCGCCCTCTTTGGCCACGCGGAACGAGACATCGCGGGTCAACACGAACATCAACTCGTCGACGACTTCGGGACTGAGCAGGTCGGAGGTAATCAGCTCGACGGAGCTCGAATCCCCTTGCAGCGGAACGACGTTATACATCCGGGCCACGCTGGCGGGCAGCAACCGAATCACGTCCTGCTCGATCTCGATATCCTTCAGGTTAATGACATCGGTGCCGAGATGTTGAGCGATCGTTTCGAGCAACTGCTCCTCCGTCAAGAGTTCCATGTCCAGAATCACCGCCCGGGTCGGCCGGCCTGTGCGGTCGTGCTCCTCCAGCACTTCGTTCAGTTGCGCTTCATCCAGCAACTGATCCTGACTCAGCTCTTGGAGCAATGGATCTTTGTATTCCACATTTGGCATGCAGCACCTCTTAACGGGATTTCCCGCTCTCCAGCTTCTCCATCAGTGCCGACGGATTGTCGGCGATACGAATCATGTCCTCCAATGAAATCGCCCCTTCTTCATAAAGCGACAACAGATTGGCGTCCAAGGTCATCATGCCCAACCGCCCACCGGTCTGAATATCGGACGTGATGCGATAGGTCTTGCCTTCACGGATCAACGATCGAATGGAGTCGGTGGCAATCATAATCTCAAACCCTGCCACACGACCGGGCTTATCCTGACGCGGCAGCAGCACCTGCGAAATCACTGCGACCAACGTCGCCGAAAGCTGCACCCGCACTTGCTCCTGCTGATCCGTGGGGAAGGCATCAACGATACGATCGACCGTCCGCGCTGCGCCGGTGGTATGCAAGGTGGCAAAAACTAAATGCCCCGTTTCCGCCGCGGTGATGGCTGCGGACATGGTCTCCAAATCGCGCATTTCGCCCACCAGAATCACGTCCGGGTCCTGACGCAATGCCGCGCGCAGGGCAAGGCTGAAACTTTTGACGTCCACGCCCACTTCGCGCTGCGTAATCAGGCTTTTGTTGTGTTCATGGTAGTATTCCACCGGATCTTCGACGGTGATGATGTGACTGTCCCGCTCGGAATTGATGATGTTGATCATGCTGGCCAACGTGGTGGTCTTACCGGAGCCGGTCGGTCCCGTCACCAAAATCAACCCGCGCGGGCGGAAGAGCAAGTCCCGCACTTGCGGCGGCAAACCGATCTGGTCAAGGGTCATCAGCTTCGATGGGATTTGCCGCATGACGATGCCGTAGTGCCCCTTTTGCTTGAAGACACTGACACGGAATCGGGCCTGGTCCTCAAAGCTAAATCCGAAATCGCTGCCCCCTACATCTTCGAGCCGTTTCTTATGCTCATCGTCCGTCACTTCCAGCATGAGTCGCTCGGTGTCGTCGGGTTCCAATGACGGACTATCCAGCGGCACCATTGAACCACTGATGCGCAGGATCGGCGGACTGGCAACGGTAAGATGCAAATCCGAGGCGCCTTCATCCACCACCAGTTGCAATAGTTCGTGCATATTTATCGCTGCACTCATAAGGCCGCATCTCCCATGGTTACACGCAACACCTCTTGCAACGTGGTCATGCCGGCCAAGGCCTTGCGCAGACCGTCTTCGCGTAAGGTGCGCATCCCCAGTTCACGGGCTTTACGCCGCAAGTCCGAGGCGGTCACCTGCTCGTAGATCATGTGGCGCACTTCATCGTTGATGGTGAAGATCTCGAAGAGACCCCAACGCCCCTTATAACCGGTATGATTGCAATCATTGCAACCGGCGCCGCGATAGAGCTTGGCCTGCCGGACTTGCTCCGCATGGGGCCCCAGCAACCGCAACTCCAAGTCGGTGGGCTGGTATTCGGTCTTGCAACTGGAGCAAATTTTCCGGACCAACCGTTGCGCCATGATCCCGCGCGTGGACGAAGCCACCAAGAACGGCTTCACGCCGATGTCCATTATTCGGGTGATCGCGCTGGGGGCATCGTTGGTGTGCAGCGTGCTGAACACCAAATGGCCGGTCAGCGAAGCGTTAACCGCGATTTCCGCTGTCTCCAAGTCGCGGATCTCTCCGATCATGATGATGTTGGGGGCCTGACGCAAAATGGAGCGCAACGCCGCACTGAACGTGAGGCCAATATCCGACCGCACGTGGACCTGGTTGATACCGGCCAACTGATACTCAACCGGGTCTTCCACGGTAATAATTTTCCGGTCCGGCCGATTAATCTGGTTGAGACAGGCATACAAGGTCGTGGTCTTGCCCGAGCCGGTAGGACCGGTCACCAAGAGAATGCCGTCGGACATGCCAATCAGCCGTTCAAAGGTCTGCTGATCATCGGACAGGAAGCCGAGCTGCGGCAAGCCGAGCATCAATCCTTCCTTATCCAGAATACGCATCACCACGCTTTCGCCATGGCTGGACGGAATGGTCGAAACCCGCAAATCAAGATCGCGGCCCATGACATTGATTTGAATACGCCCGTCTTGAGGGATGCGCTTTTCAGCAATACTCATGTTCGACATGATCTTGATACGGCTAACGATCGCCGCCTGCAACCGTTTGGGCGGGCTTTCGACCTCGTGCAAGACCCCGTCAATCCGGTAGCGGATGCGAAACTTTTTGGCCATCGGCTCCAGATGAATATCCGAGGCGCGGTTGCGGAAGGCTTCGAGGATGACCAGGCTGACCAACTTAATGATTGGCGCATCTGTTTCGGAAACCTCGACGTCTTCGCCGATCAGCTCCTGCATGGCCGTGGTGGGCACGGCCACGGAACCTTCCGTGATTTCCTCCAGCATGGTTTCCACCGCGCCGGACTGGCCTTGCGGATAGTACTGATTGAGCGCGGTCGCAATTTGTTCGGACGGCGCGACGGCACCTTCCACATTGCACTTCAAGACATACCGCAGCGAATCCAACGTCTCCACGTCCAGCGGATCGCTGATGGCCACGGTTAAGGTATTGTCGATCTTGTAGGCGGGAACAATTTTATACCGGCGGGCCACATCGGCCGGCACGGCGTCAATTACATCCTGAGGGATATCGTGACCGGCGAGATCGATGATCTCCATGCCAAATTGCCCGGCCAGCGCCTTGAGGATGTCCATCTTTTTGGCAACGCCGGTATCCACCAGCACATCAATCACGGGCTTGTCCTTGTCCTGGGCTGTGGCCAGCGTCGACGACGCCTGTTTCGCGTCAATTAATCCCACACTCTCAAGGATTTCCAAAATGTATTCGTCGTTAGCGGTCAATGAACCCGTCTCCCATTTCAAGGTCGCTGATGAATCGTCCACTGTGCGCCTCAAAGCGTACACAGCGCCGGATGAAGTGTCAACGTGCGCGTGCCGATGGCGGCACGCCAGCGCTCACATGCTCAGGTCCCTTCATCCACGGCACGTTGCAAGGCGGCAAAAGCGGGCGTTTCCCGGACACCATCAAATTCGCGGCTCAACAACCAAGACTGAACGAAGGACGGACCGAACCGCTCGCTGGCGGCTTTCAACGTCTCCACCACACGATCGACGTTATCTGTTTTGGCATAGCTGACTGCGAGATTGTAGTAGGTAATGGCGTTGCCGGGATCGGCCTGAAGCACGGCGCGGAACAATCGGATGGCCTCATCAAAGTTGCCCAGCCTCGAATACGCCACCGCCAAATTGTTCCGAGCCACAATATTGTCGCGGTTCACCGCCACTTGACGACGAAAATAGGGGACGGCCTGTTGTGCGTCGTTCATGGCCATGTAGGCCAGCGCGGCAATTTGATTGGGTTCCTCGAGAAACTGGTCATCCTCCAGCAACCAATCCGCCATCCGCACGGCCGCCTGATGATGGCGCATGGCCTGATAGGTGCGCGCCAGTAGCAGTCGCGCAGGGTCCCGGGCCGGATCCGCATCCAACGCCGCCAGTAAATGATCCCGGGCTTCGGCAAATTCGCCTTCCACATAAGCGAGATCAGCCAACGCCATGCGCAATTCCACGACGTGGGGAGAATCGGCCACGGCCGCTTCAAGCAGGGACCGTGCTCGCTCCATATTACCGCGTTCCCGCTGCGTCTCTGCCCGGCGCACGGCGGATAGTGCCGCTTTCAGACGGCGAATGGCGTCCCTGACTTGCGCGGCATCCCGGGAAGCCAACTCCTCCGCCGTGGGCCCAACCGGCTCGTTGGGGGCCGCATCCGCTTCCGTCTCTTGTTCCGCGACCACCTGCTCCTCTGCCGGCGGCGCTGGCGCGGCAGCGGCCTGTCGACTCTGGTGGGTGCGGAACAAACTCGCCCCCAAGACCCCCAAATAGGCGACCAGCAGCAAACAGAGCACACTTAACACAATCCGATTCGTGAGGCTCATGCGTTTTCCGGCCGAACGGCGCGACCGTTGCCCGCGTCTGGACCGGCCCGATCCCGGCCGCAGCCCGAGGTCCTCGTTAAGGCTGGATCGCTGTTCACGGCTCACGTATAGATCGCTTTTCGCCGGACCAGCAGTAGACGGGGAATCCGTTTTTGATCGCCGGCTGCGGCGCGAAGGGAGCTCACGACCTTCGCGGGAATAGATATCGTTGCGCTTTTGCATGTCTGGTTCATAGAGGATCGCAGGGCGCAGGTCAAGCCAAGCTCCGCTTGGCTCTGGGCGCGTCCCAGAGCCATTCAGTTCTCGCAAACGGCTGTCAACACACAGTTAGCGACAAGCTGGAGGGCGGAGAACGTATTGACCCTGGGGCGCGTCTTCAATCCTGTCTCGTATTCAGAGCCAGCCGCAGCGGGCTGGCCGATAGTAGACACATAATTCTATGCGCGACATTGAAGAACTGCTAGGTTGTCCACGCTACGAACAACAAGGAGGTCTTTCAGGGTATGCGATTCTTTCATCTTTTTACCATCGGCCTCTGCACCTTCATCTTGGCTGGCCGAGCCGCCCCGGCGCAGCGAGCTGTCCCTCCCGAAGATCCGGTGATCATTGAATATGGCGGCTATCCCCGTGCGTTTGAGATCGCGCGAGACGAGGTCTTTGTGGCCAACCAGATCGATCGCTTGCCCACGCCACGTCCCACCGTGAAGGCGGTTCGGGACCATGCCGCAGCGCGCGCTCTGGCGTTGGACGCACCCGCGGCGCTGGTCCTCTACGAAGTCGGGCGTGAACGAACCGAAGGCCGTCGGCGGATACTAACCCATGAAGTTACCGCCCGCCTGGCGGAAGGGGCCGATGCCTCGGCCATTGCGCAGGCCATGGACGCGAGACACGTTCTCATGCCGGCGCATGCCGATGATTATGCGATTTTTCACGCCGTAGACGCGCTGGGCGCTGCGTTTGATCTGGCGGAACGATTGCGCGCACATCCTGACATCGTGTATGCCGCCCCCGTCCTTCAGCGCCAACGCTTCAAACGCTATATCCCCAACGACCCCCTGTTCGCTGCTCAATGGCACCTGCGCAATACGGGCCAAGGCGGCGGCACGCCCGGCATAGATATCCGAGTAACCGATGTCTGGGCCCAAGGCTATTTCGGCGAAGGCATCATCATCGGCATTGTGGATGACGGCGTGCAATACACCCACCCCGACTTGAGCCCGAACTATGCGGCCGCCTACAGCCGAAACTGGAACGGCGCACCGGGCGGCCCGTTCGATCCAGCGCCCGATCTCAGCTGGGACGATCACGGGACGCCTTGTGCCGGCCTCACCTCGGCGCGCGGCAACAATTCCGTGGGCGTGTCCGGCGTCGCGCCACGCTCGCACTTCTCCGGCCTACGCTTGATCTCCGGGTTCGTGGGCGACAGCGAGGAAGCTGAATCGGTGGCCTACAGCAACCAGCACCTCTACGTGAAAAGCAACAGTTGGGGCCCTCCAGACGAGGGTGACAACCTGGAGGCGCCGGGCCCCCTCATGCGCGCCGCCTTGTCAAACAGCGTCGTCACCGGACGTGGCGGGCGGGGCACGATTCATGTATGGGCCGGGGGCAACGGCCTGGAAGAAGACGACAACGCCAATTATGACGGTTACGCGAATTCCATTTACACGATCTCCGTTGCCTCCATCAGAAACAACGGCCAACAGGCCGCGTATAGCGAGCCGGGTGCCTGCCATGTGGTGACGGCGCCAGGCGGGGAATGGGACGTAATCACCACCGATCTCATGGGCCAGGGCGACTATCCTGGCCAAAACAATTATACGGACTCCTTCACCGGCACCTCGGCCTCCGCACCCATGGTCGCGGGTATCGTCGCGCTCATGCTGGAAGCCAATCCGAGCCTCGGTTGGCGGGATGTGCAGGAACTCTTGATGGCCACCGCCCGCCAAAATCATCCCGGCGACGGCGACTGGCACACCAACGCCGCCGGATTCACCTTTAATCACAAATACGGTGCGGGGTTGGTCGACGCCAATGCCGCCGTCAACGCCGCCCTGACCTGGAACAACCTCGGTCCACAAGTCATCGTGTCCTCCAACAAGACCAGCCTTGGCCTGGCCATTCCCGACAACAACGCCACCGGCGTCAGCACCACGTTCACGATTACGAACAACGTCCGTGTGGAACACGCGACCATCACGATGAACATTTCCCATTCCCGACGCGGTCAATTGGAGCTGTTTCTCGTGTCGCCCAGCGGCACGGAAAGCCGTCTGGCCGAAGTTCGAACCGACAACAATGCGCACCCATCCAACTGGACCTATATGACCGTCCGGAATTGGGGGGAAAGCGCGGTGGGAACCTGGACCGTGCGGGTCGCCGATCGCGTCTC
>SKLK01000060.1 GCA_007123265.1 Kiritimatiellia bacterium | reverse complement strand
TCTCGTGGAGTGATCAGGCGCACGTTTTCCCGCCGGTCGTGGTTACCGCACGCACCTGGCCGGAAGCCCCAACGTATCTGCCTGCCAGCGTCGCGGTCTGGCTGCCGGAGACCACATCCTGGGGAATAGCCGATGGTATCGCCGATTGGGCGGATGAAACGCCGGGCGTTCACCGCACGGCCGACGGCCCGTGGGCCAGCGATTTGTCGATTCGAGGGATGTCGGGGGATCGCATGGTGGTGACACTGAATGGCGCGCGATTGGTGACGGCGACCGACTTGGCCGCTCGCTTAGCGCTGATCGACGGGGCCGCCATCGAGCGCGTGGAAGTGTTCAAGGGGCCGGTGTCCGCGCTCTATGGATCGGGCTCGTTAGGTGGCATTGTCAATGTGGTGCTGGCTCGTCCGATCTATTCGATAGACCCCGTCTGGTCTCAACGCGTTCGGTTGGGCGCGATGCATAATCCGGATGGTTGGTCCGCCCGCTATGACGTGAGCCACAGCGCCCCGCGCCAGTACACGGCTGCTTCGTTCGCCGCCCGTGATGCGGATGCCTACCGGGATGGGGACGGCCAGCGGGTCCGCAATTCGCAGTTTTCCGACCAGGCCCTGACCCTGCGCGTGGGGCAGCGTTGGGCGGCGGCCGCTGATTCGGATGTGCTGGTGCAGATCCATCGCGGTTCGGATATTGGCATTCCCGGATCGGGCCGGGCGCCCTTGCCGGCCCAAGCCGATGTGACGTACCGGGAGGCGCGTCGTTTGCTGGTGGCATTGAATAACCGGCTGGTGATCGATGGGAGCAGATGGAAGACCAGCGGGCTGAATGTGTATTTCCAGCAGATCGAGCGCGAGGTGCGTATCGATGGGTTTCCGGACGGTCCGATTCGCTATATCGCACCCGTTGGCCGACACGACACGTGGGGCGCGCGTTGGTTGAATGAATTCGACGTGGGCCAGCACCGGATCGGGGCTGGATTGGATACGTGGCGCCGGGAATTGGATTCCACGCGTGAGCGCGTCTTGGCCGATGGCCGGGTGGTGACCGACCGGCCGTTGCCGGAGGCCAGTGAGTGGTCCTATGGAGCTTTTGTAGAGGACCGATGGACGTTGCATCCGGCATTCAGTGTGACCGCTGGCGCGCGAGTGGACGGGCTGCATGTGGAAAACCGCGCAACGCCTGAATGGGAGTCGGACACGGTAAACGACATGAACTGGAATGCGCACGCCGGGTTCCGTTGGAATCTGACACCGCACTGGGCCTTGCGCAGCGTCGCCGCTGCAGGGTACCGGGCACCTTCCATCGAGGAGCGGTATCAGTTTTTGGCCTTGGGCGATGGCCAGATCAAATTGGGGAACCCGGATCTTGACGCGGAACAATCCCGTTTCCTTGAAATGGGCGTGGAATGGCGTGGGACGTCGTGGATGGCGGAGTTGACGGGGTTCGCCAATCACTTGCGCAACCGGGTGGGCGAAGAGCGGCTGGATGAAACGACATTGAGAAATGCCAGTATCGATCGTGCCCGCATCCATGGGATCGAGGCGGAAGCCCGACGCGAATGGGCGGATCGCTGGGATGCGCGGGCATCGCTGGCATGGCTGCGGGGGGACGACCGCAGCAGGCGGGAGCCGCTGCCGGATATCGCGCCACTAACGGGGGCGGTTGGGCTTGGTTATCGTCCGGTGGACGCTGTGGTGGCGCGCCTGCGGGCAGTATTCGCGGCGCGTCAGGATCGTGTGCCAGCGGGTGTCGAGGAAACCCCCGGCTGGGGGCGTCTGGACCTTTCCGTGGCCTACACCATGGATCGTGGCTGGGGGACGCATGAAATCCGGTTGGCCGTGCTGAATGCCACCGATACAACTTGGCGGGATCATCTTGCCACATGGCGCGGCAGTCCGCATAATGAAGCTGGTCGGTCTGTGCAAGTGACGTGGGAGTCGCGCTTTTAATGAGGCGGGTGTGTTGGGTGTATCGATTGAATGGAGCTCTACATGAAGACCTATGACGTGAAAGAAGAACTCGACCAACTCCGGGATTGGATGGAGGGGGTTCGGAAACGAGTCCGCGCGATCGCCGAGGAATGGGAGGGGGAAGAGGGCAACCTGATCATGATTCTGCATGCGATTCAGAACGAGTTCGGATACATCCCGCGTGGCGTGGCGAACGAGTTGTCCAAGGTCATGAACGTGCCCATGGCCCGCATTTACGAGGTCATCACCTTTTACCACTACTTTCGTCTCACCCCACCCGGCAGTCACACGATCCAAGTATGCATGGGGACTGCTTGCTACCTGAAAGGCGCTGAAGAATTGCATGAAGAATTGGATCATCAGGTGAAGCGCATAGAGGAAACGGGCGGGCCGAAAGGCGAGTTTCATCTCGAAACAGTTCGCTGCATCGGTTGCTGTGGCATGGCACCGGCGGTTGTGATTGATGGCCAGACGCATGGACGGCTGTGCCCGAATGCGCTGAAAGGAATTTTGGAAACAAAGCGAGGCGCCTAATGCAAACTGAACCATTAACCGAGCAGTCGCTGCAGCAGTACTGGGACGCGGAACCCGCTGAAACGCCTTGGATACGGGTAGGGATGGATACCGGCGGCATAGCCGCTGGGGCTCGCGAGGTGTACCAGGCCTTGGTGGAGGCGCGCGATGCAACCGGCGCAAACATCGACATCCAGCAAGTCGGGTCGCTGGGCTTATCCTATGCTGATCCGGTGGTTGTGACCGGCGATGCGCAAGGGGTCTCCGTGATGTTCGGCGCGATGGACCCGGAATCGGCACGCACGCTCGTCGAGCAGTATGGACGGAATGGGGGATTGATGGAGGACAAGGTGATTGCCACTCGCAATCGTGGTACCGATTTTGCTGGCCAACCCCAAGTCGCTATTTTGGTGAAGGATACCAGTGCCAGTCCACACGATGACCGCACCGCTTTTTTCCAGAACCTGATTCGCGAGGAATTGGCCGTGCACGGGCTGGATCAGCAGGTCACGGTATACCGCGCACTGGACATGGGGCTGTATCAAAAGGGTATTTGTTTGCAAATCCTTCCGTCTAGGGTCACCTACACGCGGGTGACCGGCCCCGATGTACGTCGGATTATCGCGGACAGCCTGCACGACGGCCAAGTCGTGGAACCATTGCAGGAGCGGAGAGGAGATCCTCAAGAACGCATTGTGCTGCGCAACAGTGGACAGATTAATCCCGACGACCTGACATCGTATCTCCGGGCGGGGGGATACCGCGGACTGCACCGCGCGTTGACCACTATGAGTCCGGAGGATGTGATCGCAGAAATGAAGGTGAGTGGCTTGCGCGGGCGGGGCGGAGCCGGATTTCCCACCTGGCAGAAATGGAAATTGACCCGTGAACCAAAAGCCGATCGCAAGATTGTCATCTGCAATGCTGACGAGGGCGATCCGGGCGCATTCATGGATCGTAGTATTCTTGAGGGCGACCCGCATGCGGTGTTGGAAGGTCTGATGATTTCCGCCTATGCCATTGGGGCGGATAAAGGATTCTTTTACGTCCGCGCCGAATATCCTCTGGCTGTGGAACGGATTCAGCGGGCCATCAAACAGGCGCGCGAGGCCGGCTTGCTGGGGGACAACATCCTCGGTCGCGGCTTTTCGTTTGATGCGCAGG
>SKLK01000023.1 GCA_007123265.1 Kiritimatiellia bacterium | reverse complement strand
TTGTAGATGGCACGAGCCTTCAAAAGTCGCGTGCCGATGTGCAGCTCAACTTGAACGCGATTGCCAAGGGCGCGGCTGTCGATGGTGTGGCCGCACTGCTGAAGGAACACGGGGCGACCAACATCTACGTGGAACTCGGCGGCGACATGGTGGTCAGCGGTCTCAACGCGCAAGGGATCCCTTGGCGTATCGCCGTCGAATCACCGGCGGGTGTGACGGCGCCGGATCAACGCATCTATGGGATCATGAACCTCACGCGGGGCGCTGTAGCCGGATCGGGCGATTACCGGCAATTTCAGGTTGATGCGGATGGGCAACGCATGTCGCATATAATTGATCCGCGAACCGGGCGTCCCGTGGACCATGACGTGGCAGCGGTACATGTATGGGCGCCACTTTGCATGGACGCTGATGCGGTAGCGACTGCCGCGATGGTCATGGGCGAAGACGAAGGCTTGCGCTGGATCGAAAGCTTGCCGGACATCGAAGCGATCTTCTTCATCCGGCAAGCAGACGAGACCTATCGAACGGTAAAATCGTCACGATTCGTCGAACGCACCGGCTTCCGTCGGCGCTAGAGCATTTCCATTAAAGAGCGCCTTTCACCCTTGTCTTTCGCCTTTATCTCTGGCTGCGGAAACATGGCCGGTAAGAAAAAGAGGGGAGAAACTCTAATTCAGGTTAATCCGATGCAGTAATGGAAATTAAAATGAGCCGGGACTTCGATTACGATTTCGCCTCGGGTGTCCCAATGTTTAACTCAACTGGTCTTTGACAAAGCGGATGTGCAATTTCAGGTGGTAGACGCGATCCGCATAGGACAAGGGCACATTCAACTGCTCGGTTTCCGCCTCGATCTGATCCAACGTTTGCAGCCATTCCGCACGGGCTTCGGCAGCCGCTTCCCCATCCGTGCTGCGCATACGCTCCGCATCGACCGCTTTGAGACGGCGATAGAGGCGGAAGACCTGTGAACGTAGACGCCAGTGATAGGTCGGCGGCACAATCTTCATCAGTGGGATCAAAATGGTCAGTAGAGGAATGACCATCACCCACATGCGAGCAATCAGCGTCGCGGCCCAGAAAGGCAGAATACGCTTCAGAAACGGTAGCCCGGCCGTGAAGAACCGTTCCGCCTCAGCGCTGATCGGAGCAGCTACCGGATCCATGCGCGGAAATGAACCCGGCGCCGAGAGCAAATCGCCTTCGCGATGCTCTCGCTGAACCACGGTGAGCAATAGATCCACCAGTGCCGGATGAAAATCGTCACGTGCAACCAGCGAGGCTACCGGCGCCAGCACGGCGATCGTTTCCGCCGGATATTCGCTGGCCGGATCCAACAGGCCGCGAGCGATCTCTACATGGGTGAGGAACGGCAGGCGACGGGAAAGTGCGGGAACTAGTGACAATTGCGCCAATTGCAAGTCGGGGACCTCCAGATACCGCTGTACCGCAGGAGCGCCCACAGCGGCAACCAGAAAGACGCCATCAATGGCACCAGCGGCCAATGCCTCCCACGCCTCGTCACCGCCCTGTGGGACCCAGTTTACCTCGTCCCACGACAGCTTATGCTCAGTCATCAACGCATCCACCACCGACTGGGTGCCACTGCCGGCCGGCCCAGTCGCCATTCGCAGCCCGACAAGCTCGGCCCATCGCTCAATGGCGAGCTCCGTGCGAGTGAATATCCAAAGCGGCTCGTAGTAGAGCGCGGCCAGACCGCTCACGTCGGGCGCCGCATCCATCGGAATGCCTGTTTGCACAAAGGCCACATCGACACCATCCGGTTGCCCCAGCAAGGTCACATTTTCCACCGACCCCGAAGTGGGCACCACGGTGACCTCGATCCCTTGCTCAGCCAATGCCGCCTGATAGCGGTGGGCAAATGCCAGATAGGCACCCCCTTCAGGCCCCGCAGCAATGGTAAAGGCGCGCGGAGGCGCCGGCTGCACAAACCGAAACGCCAGCCAAAAAGCCGCGATGGTCACGAGTACACCCACCAAAAGAATCTTCAAAAGTTCTTTGTTCATAATAGTGTCTTTCTGCCACGGATGCGTTTTTGCCCGATGGCCATATTCTTTCGCCGATTTTAGTGTCCTACACAACACACTGGAATAGCCAGTCGCTTTTTCAGGTTTACGCGTGCTTGAACAGGAGCGCCGAGGATATAGCCTGCGGGTAGCCCGAAGTCAATCACTGCTGATTTTTTCCCACAACCAATTGACATCAAAAACGTATAGTTGTACCTTTAATTAGAAATATTTGTCCCCCACGAACAAATTTATAACAATTTTGTCACAAATGAATATCCAGATTGGTTTATGTCAGATCAATCCAGTGGTGGGGGCGCTGGAGGAAAATTGCAGCCGGATACTTGATGCAGCCAAGCGGGCGGTCGATCAAGGCGCCGTCGTACTGGCCTTTCCGGAACTTGTGTTGTCCGGGTACCCACCGGAAGACCTAATTCTCAAGCGTCATTTCATTGAAGATTGTTGGCACTATCTTGAGAAGCTGGCCTCGGAGCTCCCTACCGAAGCCATATCGTTTGTTGGTGCGCCACATCTGATTGATGGCCGTGTATTCAATGTTGCGGCAGTGATTACCGGCGGCCATATCGTAGCGATATACCAAAAGATGATCCTGCCGAACTACGGCGTTTTCGATGAAAAACGCGTCTTTGCTCCCGGCCGTATCCCGCTCATCATCCAAGCGGGTGCCGCTCGGATCGGCATCCATATCTGCGAGGATTCCTGGTACCGGAATGAAGATGCCGTCCAACTCCTGAAGGAAACGCGACTGGATTTACTGCTAAATCTTTCGGCTTCCCCCTACCATCGAGGCAAGCGTCACCTGCGCGAAAAAACGCTCAGGGACACGGCGAACTTTCTGAACTGCCCATTGGCCTACTGCAACATGGTCGGCGGTCAGGACGAGCTGGTGTTCGATGGCGGCTCCATGATCATCGGCGCAGACGGCTCTGTCCTCGCCCGCGCACCGCAGTTTCAGGAAGATCTACTGCTAGCCAGCCTTACCTCCACGCCGACGACCACGTTTACACCGGAGTCCGAGCCGCCCCTGCGACGGATTGTGCATACGCCGATGCCGCCCAGCCGTAATCACACACCGTCTGCCGAATCGCGCATCGAACCATTGCTCGATGATCTCACGGAGGTCTATTCGGCCTTGCAAACAGGATTGCGCGACTATGTGAACAAGAACGGATTCCGCAAGACAGTGATCGCACTTAGTGGCGGTATTGATTCAGCACTGGTAGCCGCTATCGCCGTCGATACCCTTGGCCCGGACCGGGTGGCGGGCGTCACGATGCCCTCGCAGTACAGCTCAGCCGGTACACGCGAGGACGCGGAACAATTGGCCATAAACCTGGGCATCGAATTCTTCTCCCTGCCGATTGAATCGATCTTTCACGCCTTCTTGGCGGAACTACTCCCGGTTTGGGAAGGCCTACCGCCGGACGTCGCTGAAGAGAATCTCCAAGCCCGGATTCGCGGGAACATCATTATGACGTTATCGAATAAGTTCAACTGGCTGGTGCTGACCACAGGCAACAAAAGCGAGCTGGCTACGGGCTATTGCACCCTGTACGGGGATATGGTGGGCGGTTACGCGCTGATCAAAGATGTGCCCAAAATGCTGGTGTACGAACTGGCCCGCTGGCGCAATCAAGCGGGCGTGGTAATCCCGCCGACAACCATTGATCGCCCGCCGTCAGCGGAACTCCGGCCCGACCAAGCGGACACCGATTCCCTGCCCCCGTACGACGTGCTGGACGCCATTATCGAGCGGTATGTGGAACGCGACATGGGCGTGGACGCGATCGTCGGGGATGGCTATGACCCGGAAACAGTTAAACAGGTCAGTCGACTAATCGACCTCAGTGAGTACAAGCGCCGTCAAGGGGCACCGGGCGTAAAAATCACACCCAAGGCTTTCGGTCGCGATCGACGCATGCCCATCACAAACGCCTACCGGGAACGGGTGAAAGGAGCGTAGCACCATGATGGTTAATACCCACAACCCCGAAAACGAGAACGTTGATCTTTCGCTACCGATCAACGAAGACCGCAAAGTCTCTGAACTTGGTCTCTTGTACGAGATCAGCCGCCTGCTTGACCAGAGCCTGAACCTACGTGACGTGGTGAATCCCGTGCTGGAAGCGATGTCGGACGCCTTGGACATGCAATTCGCGACCTTGACGCTCCTGAACCGGCAGACGGGCGCCATTTTGGTTGAAGCCGCGTCCGGCCTATCGGAGCAACAAGCCAGTCGCGGCCGGTATAAGCTGGGCGAAGGGGTGACCGGTCAAGTGATTTTGACGGGCAAGCCCATGGTTATTCCCCAGACAGCGGAATCTCCTCTCTTTCTGGATCGCACTACGCGCGGCAAGCGTGGCAACACCTCGTTTGTCTGTGTCCCGATCAAGGTGGGATCCGATGTGGTGGGGGCACTGAGCATTGACCGGGATTATCGCCCGGACGCGGTACTCGACGATGATGTGCGTATTCTCACGATTATTTCGGCCATGATCGCCCAAGCCGTTAAATTGCGCCGGGCAGCACAGGAGGAGCAGGAGCGTTTGGAAGCAGAGAATGAGCGACTCCGCGCAGAGTTGAAAGACCGGTTCCGCCCCTCAAACATTATCGGCAATTCGCATGAAATGCAGATCGTCTACGATCAGATCGCCCAAGTCTCGCGTAGCCCGGCCACGGTCCTGATCCATGGCGAAACCGGGACCGGCAAGGAATTGGTCGCCCACGCGATTCATTACAATAGTGACCGAGCGGATCAGCCGTTCGTTAAGGCCCATTGCGCGGCGTTGCCCGAGACGATAATCGAAAGTGAATTGTTCGGGCATGAAAAGGGAGCGTTCACCGGCGCTACGTCAGAGCGCAAGGGGCGTTTCGAGTTGGCCAACGGCGGAACCCTCTTTCTCGATGAAATCGGCGATATTCCCCCGACCATCCAAATTAAACTCTTGCGGGTCTTACAAGAGCGCGAGTTCGAACGAATTGGTGGAACCAAAACCATCCAAGTCAATGTGCGCGTCATCACGGCGACGAATAAAGATTTGTTGGCCTTGGTGAATCAAGGAAAATTCCGTGAGGATCTTTACTATCGGTTGCACGTCTTTCCGATCTATGTCCCGCCGCTACGCAAGCGAAAAGCGGACATTGTCCTCTTGGCCGACCATTTTCTCGACAAATACGCGAAGATGAGCGGGCGCCAAATCCGCCGCTTGTCCAGCGCCGTGATCGACATGCTGATGAGTTATCACTGGCCAGGGAATGTGCGTGAATTAGAGAATGTGATTGAGCGCGCCGTGCTCGTGGCGGAGGGTGATGTTATCCATCCACATAACCTGCCCCCTACCCTGCAAACGGCGGAAACCAGCGGGACCAAGCCGGGAGGGAACCTAAAATCGCTCGTCGACCTCTATGAGCGGGATATCATCAAGGACGCGCTTAAATCCTCGCGGGGCAATGTGGCATCAGCGGCTCGGGCCTTAGGGACTACACAGCGCATTCTTGGCTACAAAGTCCACAAGCACGGCATAGACGCGAAACAATATTCCAGCTAAGTCGTGAGGATGCCACGCACTAAACAAGGCGGTACCAGTCGGCGATAGCAATCAGCCTTCTTCTGCTTGCTGCTGTTTGACTTTGGCCACAGTCGGGACTTGATCCCCGTCTTCGCTGAGTTCATCATCCGATTCCACCAGACGGATGGTTCGAGGCTTCGCCGCTTCACGCAGCAAATGATCCGATTCCTCGAGGTGTTTGCGCAGTCCGTCGAGCGTTTGCGTAAACGCTTCACTGGTGGCAACCTGGGACACAAGTCCCTCAACAGTTTGCTGCACGTGCAGGACTTTCTCAATTTCCTGTTGCAAGGCGGCAATCTTCTGCAAGTCCGCTGATAGCGCCTGATTCGCCTCTTTCACCTGCTGCGTATGCTCCTCCAGCATACCGGACAAATCGTCTTTCCAGCGGGCGCCTACGCCGACCAAGCTGTTTTGAATCTCTTCGGCATAACCAGCCAGTGCGGCGGAAAGTTGCTTGGCCGATGTTTCGCTGCCGGACGCAAACGCGGACGCGGCCTCCGTTAAGGTTTTCGAAATCGTCTGAACCTGCTCGATATTGCCCTTGGCGGCGTCACCGACCGCACCGGAAATCACTTTTTCAAGGGACTCGGGCTTAGGGACGTAATTGGCAAAGGCTTGGTCAATTGAAGGGCCCAATTCATCGGCCAGTTCTTTCGCGGTCATGGCGGTGCCGGGAATCTTCTCCGCCAATTGTGCCACCAGTTTGCCCAGGGCGACGATCTTCACCAGCGCCCAGAACAGGACAAGCAGGGTAGCCAAACTGACTATTACTGTAAGTAAATCCGCATCCATAGTTAAACCATCCCGTTTTAGTCCGTGATCTGCAGCCTTTCATCAAAAGATGCTGCTGGGTTCCTCAATCATTCTGTGCGACGAGAATAGCGATTTACCCTGTGGCTGTCAAAAGGTAATCGCCCCTGTTTTACTTCCGTGAGAATCGCCTTTTGCGCTATGCTCTGGGGATGAAACATCGCCTCGTTCTAGCCAGCGTTTTGCTGGGCGGCCTTATCGGCCTACTTGTGATCATGCACCGCTCCCCGACTTGGACATCGGTCCATGCCGGGACCTATACCGTGGGCAGTCGTGAAGGTAGACCGCAGGATCCTGCCTTCCGCACCGTTGACGTGCAGGCATTCGCGATTATGCGATATCCTGTGACGGTGGGTGAGTTTGTTCGCTATCTCCGGCAAACGCGCCCGCAGCCCCCTTTCGAGTCAACTCAGATCCAGCGCCATGGCCACGGCTACAGGGCCACCGTTCGACGGCGTGAGCCCGTCGCATTCGTCACTTTCGCCGATGCCGAAGCCTATGCGCAATGGGCGAGCCGACGCCAACACGGAACGCTACGCCTGCCCACAGCGGATGAATGGGAGATCGCGGCCCGGGCGGGTAGCCCGGCCACCCGCTATCCATGGGGCTGGGCGCCCCCGGAAGGCCGGGCGCACTTCAACGCCGACCATCCGATCCCGGTTGGGCGTTATCCACCTAATCCATGGGGCCTCTATGACATGGCCGGCAATGTCGCCGAATGGTGCTTGCCCGATGGTCCGGCCCACGATTGGGCGTTTGCCTTGGGCGGGAGTTGGGCGGAGCGTGATCCAACCTTCTTACGGGTGTATCAGCGCGTCCAATTTCCCCGCACCTATCGGGATGCGGATGTCGGATTCCGTTTGGTCCGTACGTCACGATAATTGGCTTGCGTCAGCGCGGACATTATAGACAATGTTCGGCTTTCCAACGTGTTGTATATGAAGACGAAAGACAGAGCCCATGAGTAAAAAAGCCCCTTGGATCACCTATCGCCCCGAATTGAAAGTGCTGGACTGTACGATTCGCGACGGCGGCTTGATCAATGATTCCCAATTTTCAGATGACGTAGTCAAATCTGTCTATGAAACGTGCATCGAGGCTGGCATCGATTACATGGAAATCGGGTATATGAACTCCCCTCGCACGTTTCCACGCTCGCAATATGGGCCCTGGCGCCATTCGTTTGAGGAAGACTTGCGTCGTGTGGTAGGCGATCACTCCGCCAAGAAGACGGGCCTCAAGCTGGCGGCGATGTTGGATGCCGGTGACAAAAGCGACTGGCAAACCCAGCCGCTCCCTTGCAAAGACAGTGTACTGGATATGCTTCGTGTGGCCTGCTACGCCTCGCAAATTGCCGAAGCGGTCGAGATGCTTCACCACTGTCATGAGTTGGGCTATGAAACGGCCTTGAACATCATGGCGATTTCCACTGTCAAGGATGCGGAAATTGACCAAGTGCTGGAGATTGCCCGTGACACACCCGCCCAGGTGGTCGTGGTCGTGGACAGCAACGGCAATCTATACCGCGAACAAATTGATCATCTGGTCCGGAAATACATGAAGGCACTGGACGGGACCGGCAAAGAGGTGGGCATGCACGCGCACAATAACCTGCAATTGGCCTTCGCAAATACTATTGAGGCGATCATCCTCGGCAGTAACCGCGTGGACTCGACGATGATGGGTCTGGGCCGGGGCGCCGGCAATTGTCCCACTGAATTGCTGCTCGGTTTTCTGCGCAACCCGAAATTCAAATTGCGTCCCGTGCTAAAAACGATTCAGGAAAAGATCCTGCCGCTGCGCGAGACACTCGATTGGGGGCCTTCTATCCCCTATCACATCACCGGACAATTAAACGCGCATCCGCGTTACGCCATGTCGTTTCGGGATGGCGATACGCCCGATGATTACGTGGCATTCCACGACCTAATGCAGCGCGAAGAATAGCGGCGTATGCCTGGGTCCACCACCACGCACATTTGGCATCCGTACACACGATTCAGCGCCGTGGCGGAGGGATTGCCGCGCATCGTGCGTGCAGAGGGGATTCACCTCTACGACGACACCGGCCAGGCCTATATGGACGCGGTCTCCTCGTGGTGGGCGTGCAGTCTGGGCCATTCGCATCCCCGCTTGGTGGAAGCGATCCGCAACCAAGCCGGCATCCTGCAACACAGTATTCTCGGCAACCTGTCTCATCCACCCGCCGAGGCGCTGGCGGGGCAACTGGCCGATTTGATGCCCACCCCGGATCGCCATGTGCTGTTCGCCTCCGATGGTGCCAGTTCCGTGGAAGCGGCACTCAAAATCGCTTTGCAGTATGCCCATCAAACCGGGCACCCCGATCGCACACGGTTTCTCTCTCTTCGCGAGGCGTACCATGGCGATACCCTCGGCGCCGTTGGCGTGGGCTATGTGGATTCGTTCCACCACCTGCTGCGCCCGGCCCTGAATGTGTCCTGGCAATTGGAGGTGCCGTCCTGCGGGGCCTGTAGGGATCCGGCCTGCAGTAATCCCTGTTTTGATGGAGTCGCCGCCTTTATTGCGGATCACGCGAATGAAATTGCCGCGTGCATCGTGGAGCCCCTTTGCCTGGGTGCAGCAGGCATGAAAATGTATGGGCCGGGCTATCTACGGCGCCTCGCCGCCACTTGCGCGGAACAAGCCATCCCGCTGATTGTGGACGAGATCGCGATGGGCTTCGGGCGTACGGGCCGCATGTTCGCATTCGAACATGCCGGCATCGACCCGGACATGGTCTGCGTCGGCAAAGCGCTGACCGGCGGCTACCTCCCCATGAGCGCGCTGATTGTCCGCGACGATCTGTATGAGACCTTTACCGATACGCCGACCGACCATACGTTCTATCATGGGCATACGTGGAGCGGGAATCCGATCGCCGCGGCAGTGGCCCTTGAGACGCTAGCCATTTACCGCGAGGAAGGCATCGTAGACGTGGCCGCAGAGCGTGGCCGCGAGCTAGCCCGTCTGCTGGAGCCGCTGAAGCAGCGTCCGGATGTGAAAGAGGTTCGCAGCCTGGGCCTGATCGGGGCGATTGAGCTGAAGCCTGACGACGGCACACCGCCTAAACCCCGTCGCATGCAATACGCCATGCGCGACCGGGGCTACTTGCTTCGACCGTTGGGGCCCGTGCTGTACGTGATGCCGCCTCTGATTACGTCGCAGGAAGAGTTGAAGGCTTTAGTCGACACGCTGATCGACTGCATTGACCTCGTTTAGTTTGTCAGTCCGGCGCTGATCAGCCGACGTTACCACCATGAACGTTTTGATTCTGGGATACATCATTTCTGCTGTACTGCTGGCCTTGCTCTTTTTGGTGCAACGACGCACGGGCAACGCCGCAATCGCCGACGCCGGCTGGTCCGGCTCGATTGCGCTGCTCGTCTTCCTGTATGCGTTGGCCTATGGCGAACCGTCTCTCCGGACGTATCTGATCGCCGGACTGGCGATCTTCTGGGCCGTACGCCTGACCCAGCACGTGTTGATTTATCGCGTCATCGGTAAGCCCGAGGACGGGCGATACACCGCAATGAAAAACTATTGGGGCGCTCGCGCCCAACGCAATATGTTTTGGTTTTTCCAAGGGCAAACGGTAGCCGCGTTCGCCTTCTCGCTTCCGGCCCTGCTCGCGATTACCGCCCCACGTTCCGGCTGGAACGGATGGGAATGGCTGGGTCTTGTCATTTGGTTAATCTCGGTGGGTGGCGAAATGTGGGCGGATCATCAACTCGAACAGTTCCGTGGTAACCCGGCCAATCGGGGCAAGACCTGTCGCGTGGGTTGGTGGCACTATTCCAGGCATCCCAACTACTTTTTTGAATGGATCCATTGGTTTGCCTACATCGCCTTCGCCGTGGGCCACCCCCTCTGGTGGACAACCTGGCTGGCCCCGGCCATCATGTTGCTGACGCTATTTAAATTCACCGGCATTCCCTACACCGAACGACAGGCGATCAAATCGCGCGGTGACGATTACCGCGAGTATCAACGGACCACCAGTGTCTTTGTCCCGTGGCCTCCAAAATCGTAGGGGATCCGGGCCTTTCAGGAGATCATTATGAGCATGTTAATAGAAGCCATTGAACGTAGGTGGGTGCCGGACACGGTCACCCGCTGGGGCATCCGACAACTTTTGCGCAAGCGCTTAAAGGATGTCACTTCCGCATCAGGACTTGCAGCGGAGCAGTCTTTTATTTCGTCTTTAAAAGATGCCGCGATCGCTGAGCAAACGGCAAAGGCGAATGAGCAGCACTATGAGGTACCGGCGGAATTCTTCACCACCGTACTCGGGCCGCGATTGAAATACAGCAGTTGCTACTGGCCGGATGGCGTTGACAATCTGGCGGCGGCGGAAGAGGCGATGCTGAAGTTGACGTGTGAACGAGCGGGTCTTGTCGACGGTCAGCACATACTTGAGCTGGGCTGTGGCTGGGGCTCCTTAACGCTCTGGATGGCCGAGCAGTATCCGAAGGCACGCATTACAGCCGTTTCCAATTCGCATTCACAACGCGCCTTCATTCTCGATCGGGCGAAAGAACGTGGGCTCGACAATATTTCGGTGATCACGGCGGATATGAACGATTTCGAGACCGATGCCGATACCTATGACCGGGTGGTGTCGATCGAAATGTTCGAGCATATGCGCAATTATCCACGCCTGTTAGAGCGCATTCATAGTTGGTTGAAACCGGATGGCGCTTGTTTTGTGCATATTTTTTGCCATCGCGAACGGACGTACCCGTTTGAAACTGCCGGGGAATACAGTTGGATGGCGCGTTATTTCTTTACCGGTGGCCAGATGCCGGCAGAGAAACTGTTGAGTCGTTTTTCGGACCATTTGAAAGTAGAACAACAGTGGAAAGTGGACGGGATCCATTATGCCAAGACCCTGCTGGCGTGGCTCCACATTATGGACGCCAAGGAAGCAGAAGTGTTGCCGATGCTGAAAAAGGTATATGGCGACCAGGACGGCGCGCGTTGGTTTCAACGCTGGCGCTTGTTCTTCATGGCCTGCGAAGAACTCTTCCGCTACCGGCGTGGTACGGAATGGTATGTCACGCACATGCTGTTGACACCTCAGCCCGCCACGCATTGACCCGCCTCGACATCGCATGGGTGATTGGCTTATGCTCTCACCATGCGCGATGTCTTATACCATTTTTTACCCTACGTTACGGCCGCGCTCAGTCTCGTCTTATCGCTGAGCACATCGGCGCATGCCATCATTTACAAACGCGATTCAAGAGCCACGGTCGCTTGGGTGGGACTGATTTGGCTGGCTCCCCTGCTGGGCTCCGTCCTCTACATGATTTTGGGCATTAATCGAATTCGGCGACGGGTGGAAGGCGCCCGGGGTGATGAGGCCGCGCGCCTGGTTACATTGGATGACCATCACTGCACGTTCGCTGACCTGTCGAAACTGCTCCCCTCAACGGCGCAGCATTTGATTGAAATGGCCCGACTGAATGAACGGATCACCGATTTGGCCCTGCTCAAAGGAAATCACCTGACCGCACTGCGTAACGGTGATGAGGCGTATCCGGCGATGCTAGACGCCATTGCCGACGCCGAGCGTTCGATTACATTGACCACATACATCTTCGACAATGACAAGGCCGGGCGACGATTTGTGGAGGCGTTATCCGCCGCGCGGAAGCGCGGGGTTGAGGTACGGGTCCTAATCGATGCCGTCGGCGCCCGTTATTCGCTTCCCCCGGTGACCCAACGGCTGCGAATGAATGGCATCACCACGGCGCGCTTTATGCCCAGCTATCTACCATGGACCACGCCCTATTTCAATCTGCGCAGCCACCGTAAAAGTTTGGTGGTCGATGGGCGTATCGGGTTCACGGGCGGGATGAACATCCGGGCGGGGAACCTGCTGGCTGACGGCGGCAACCATCCCACACAAGACATCCATTTCCGGGTCGAAGGACCGGTGGTGAATGAATTGCAGGCCACGTTTGCGGAAGACTGGATGTTTACCACACGCGAGGATTTGGCGGGCGATGCCTGGTACGGCCAGTCGCAGCACGTGGGCGCTGTCGCCGCGCGGGTAATCCCGGATGGGCCGGACAAGAACTATGATAAAATGCGTATGGCCTTTCATGGCGCTCTTTCCGTGGCGCAGCAACGCGTTCAGATTATGACCCCCTACTTTCTTCCGGACGCAGCGCTGATTGGCGCGTTGAATACCTGTGCCCTGCGGGGGGTGGAGGTGGATATCCTGGTCCCGGCGAAGAACAATTTGCGTTTGGTCGCCTGGGCCTCCATGGCCCAAATGTGGCAAGTGCTGGAATGGGGCTGTCGCGTTTGGCTGACGCCGCCCCCCTTCGATCATAGTAAGTTGCTGGTCGTTGACCGGGCGTGGTCGCTGGTGGGCTCTGCAAACTGGGATCCCCGCA
Organism: Kiritimatiellia bacterium; assembly: GCA_007123265.1. Lineage (GTDB taxonomy): Bacteria > Verrucomicrobiota > Kiritimatiellia > SLAD01 > SLAD01 > SLAD01. The sequence continues at coordinate 163 of SKLK01000023.1, read as the reverse complement.
GCTTGCGATTAAATTTCGAGTTGGGCTTGGAGTGTTACGATGCCGATCTGGCCATGGCCCTGTCGAACATGATCGACCAGAAACGGGATCAATCCCGTTCGCTGACATTGGATGAGGTGAACCGGCGTCGGCTACCCGTAAAACTGCGTGACGGCATGGCCCG
>SKLK01000013.1 GCA_007123265.1 Kiritimatiellia bacterium | reverse complement strand
TTGCACAAGGATCAGTCTTCTTTTTCCCTCTGGGACACCCAAATCAGCAATCGATGAAAGCTGAACCATTGAAAGTCAACAGGTTACAAAAATAGCCCTTCAGCATGTGGAACTCAGGAAGGGTGTTTTCCTCAAATGAAGAGCCGCCCGACCCATTGGATCGAGCGGCTCTTAACGATCGGTGACACGATGGCGGGTTTCGCCTAATCGAGCCACGCCAGATCGCCGATTACCCGGGCTTATAGACTGGATCAATCAGACGATCATTCTTTCTTAAGGTGTGAATTCTTGCTGCATCATGGGCTCCTGATCCATGGGCTGCTGCTGCATCTGCTGGTGTTGTATCTGCTGTTCCAGCTCATGGTAACGCTGAATCAGGCGATCGCGCTCGCTTTCCATGGTTGGCGTGTCCGGCGAGATTGAGATCATCGCCTTCTGCACCGTATCCTCCAACTCCTCTTGCGCCTGACGGACCTCGGGGTCGCCTGCCGCTTGCTGCTCAATCGGCTGCAAACGCTGGGCCATCTGCTGGAACTCCATGTACTTCATTTGCAACTCTTCCAACTCTTCCGGCGGCAAGGCCTGCGGATCCTCCACCGCGGACAGTTCATCCATGATGTCCTCGACCCGTGCCAAGTCATCCGCAATCTCCGGAGCGATCACGACCATCTGTTCGCGCACCTGTTCCGCGTATGCTTCATACTTGGCCACGACCTCCTGAAGCTGGAAGGCTTGCTGGCGAATCCCCTCCAACTGCTGCATCACCTGCTGCAGCTCCATTTGAACTTGTTGCATTTCCACTGCGGGATCCGCTGCGGCCGGAGCTGGTTCGGGCTCCATCCCCCAAGCGGGCTCTTCCTGATGCGTCGTCCACTCATCTTCGGCCACTGCCGGTGTCTCAACCGCCTCCGCCTCGACGGCCCAATCCTGCTGTGCCGTTGCCGACATGACCACGAGCAGACTTGCCACGGCTGGCGCACCCCACTTCACATTCTTCGCTTGCATCTTGTCTCCCTTCTGTTCGACTTCACTACTGAGCTGGTTGCCGTTTATAGGTTGAATTCTCGACAACAAAACTCTTGGCTTCTTGGGGTCTGACAGGATAGACCCGCTCGCGCTCAATATTTTGAGCAATCTTTACGTTGCCTGCTGCTGGTTGCATTTTGGCCGTTGCCATGACTGAAGCAAACTAGCTATGGTCTTCGCATGGAATTCGCCAGCAACGAAATACGATATAAGCTATTCGTCCCCCCCAACACACCACGCACAATGCCTGGTCCGCATTTAACGGGATTTCAGGGGTAATTGCTGATGCCGGCCTACGCCTATTTTGCCTTGATTGCTGCGCTTGGCTATGGCGTGGGCAGTTTATTCAGCAAACAAGCGATGGCAGGTGGTAGCGGACTCTTTCGCGTTACGGCCTATTCGACTTGGACGCTGGCAGTGTTGACGCAGCCATTCGTCTGGACCACGCCCGAACCTTTGCCGGTCGAGCTCTGGTTCCAGCCGATGGTCGCTGGGCTGTTCTTTCTTGGTGGACAGCTCTTGTTTATTCTCGCCTTGCGCACCGGCGACCTCAGCGTGGTCGGCCCGGTCGCGGGCGCCAAACCGATCATCAACGCGTTGTTGGTTTCGCTGCTGCTGGGCCTGCACGTCAGCGCCTTCACGTGGCTGGCGTGCATGATGGCGGCTGGGGCGCTGCTGGTTCTGCGCAGCCCGAATGCAAGCAGTGCGCACTCCTTCGGACGCACAGCGTGCATCACCTTGCTGAGCGCACTTTCTTTTGCCCTCTGCGATACCTGCTTCCAGGAATGGGCACCGACGTGGGGCCCGATGCGGTTCAGCGGCTTGGCCTTTGCCTGCTCGGCGCTGGGCGCGCTCGTGTATATCCCCTTCTTCAATCCACGCTGGACCGCACTTTCCCGCACGGCTCGGCGGCATTTACTTTTGGGGGCGGCGTTTGGCGCTGTGCCCGGTGTACTGATGGGATATGCCTTGGGCCGCTACGGCCACGCGCCGGAAGTCAACGTGATCTATTCGACCCGCGCAGTATGGGCCATTGTCGCGGTCCGCTTGGTTGGGCCATGGATCGGCAGCCATGAAGGAACCATCACACGCGCGACGCTCTGGCGTCGCCTTTTGGCAGCGTTAATCCTGCTTCTGGCCGTTGGGCTGGTGGTATGGCAGGGGTAGGGAAGGCGATGCCGATGAACATTAAACGCGCGATCGGCGGCGGGATTGGCTTGTTCATTGCCTTGATCGGTGCGCCGACGGCACCCGCGTTGTTCCAGTTTGCGTTTACAGAGATCCTGTCCTGGGCCATGTTGATCGTGGTGCTGACGTTTCTGTTTGTTGACTTGTTATTCATCGCCTCGCTGTTCTTGAACTGAATCCACCATCTGCTCACGTCTTGCTGATTGACCGGAATTAACATACGCCCGGAGTTGAAACCATGAAACGAATCATTATCTGTTCCGATGGCACGTGGCAGTCACCCGAAAGCGACAACCCCACCCATGTGATGCGCTTGGCACGGGGCATCGCGCCGAACGATGCCAACGACTGCAAACAGGTGGTGTACTACGCCTGGGGCGTGGGCACGGAGGGCAACCGGATTCGCGGCGGGGCCACGGGGGCCGGCATCGATAAGAACATCATGGACTGCTACCGCTTCGTGGTACACAACTACGATCCCGGCGACCAACTCTTCTTCTTCGGATTCAGTCGGGGCGCCTACACGGTCCGGTCCCTGGCCGGGTTGATTCGCAACTGCGGCGTGCTGAAACGCGCCCATGCCGCCCGCATACCGGAAGCCTACGAACTCTATCGCGGTCGTGGTGCGTCCACGGCCCCTAGCCAGAGTCGGTCCCGCTCTTTTCGCAAGAAATATGCCGTGGCCGACCGCACGACAATCGAATTCGTGGGCGTGTGGGATACCGTCGGCGCGCTGGGGATCCCTGCCCCCTTCCTCGGCACGTTGGGTACCACCCGCTACTTGTTCCATGATGCGGCCCCAAGCAAAATCATTCGTCACGCCCGCCACGCGGTTGCGATTGACGAAAACCGACAAGACTTTGAGCCCACGCTTTGGCAGGACAAGCCGGGCATTGACCTGAAACAAGTATGGTTTGCGGGCGTGCACACCGACATCGGTGGCGGCTATGCCCAGCGCGGACTCGGCGATTGGGCCGGTCAATGGCTGATCAATGAAGCTCAAACCTGCGGCCTGGTGTTCGAACCCCACTTCCTGAAGGACCTGAAACCAAATCATCGGGGCAAGCAACACAACGAATATAAAGGATTTTATCGCGCCATGCGGCGACGATCAGACCGCACACTCAATCCCTCATCGTTATTGCACCGCAGCGTCTACAAACGCTGGCAGGACCGGACCGTCAAATACAACAGTCGCCCACTACGAGAATTGCTGCGGAGCGTCAATGGTGACTGGTCCCAAATTTCCCTCGTCGACTAAGTGCATCGATTCCTCCAAAGCGTGATCACGGTTGGTTCCCCCATAGAATCCAGGCCAGCACATCCGTATCAAACATGATTCATACCTCCAAACTGCACACTTAGAGTACGCACTTTGCGCCGCGCCTTGTCAAATGAGCCAAGCGTCAGGGCAACAAGCCGAGCTGGGGCTCGGCGTTCCCGGGAGCGCCACGCCCCAGCTTGGCAACGTATTCCAGAGAAAGATGATGCAAAAAGTGTGTGTTTCACTATGAATTTACTTGAAGCGAGGTACTTGGATCACATCTTTGTGTTGCGGGCAATCGCCTGTGTTAAAATACATCCCGTCCATAGCGAGTTGATAAACATAGCGCAGATGCGCCCAGGGCCACCCCCCGCACCTTACTCCCGCACCCGATACCAGATGGCGTAGTTGAGCGGGATAACGATCATGGTGAGGACGGTGGCGAAGCTTAAGCCGATCATGATGGTGATGGCCATGGACACGTAAAATGCATCGAGCAAGAGCGGCATCATCCCCAGCACGGTGGTCAGCGCGGCAAGCACCACGGGGCGCAGCCTCGTCATGCCGGCCTGAACCACCGCGTTAAACGGGTCTGCGCCGGCCGCTTGCTGCGCCTCGATCTCGTCGATCAGTACGATCGCGTTCTTAATCTGCATCCCGGCCAAACTCAAAAATCCGAGCAGGGCCATGAACCCGAACGGCTGATTAAACACGAGCAAGCCGATGGTGACCCCGACGACGGTAAGTGGCACGGTCAGGAAAATCACCAATGGTTTACGGATGGAGTTAAACAAGGCCACCACAATTAGTACCATGCCGGCCAGAATCGGCGGCATCTTGGCCAACAATTCGGACTGCGCATCGCCCGAACTCTCGTACTCGCCGCCCCACGCCATCCGGTAGCCGTCCGGCATATCCGCCAAGGCCTCCGACAGGAGGGGGCGGATGCGCTGAAAGGCGGACGAGGCCGTTTCGCCGGTGGTGTTGCACTTCACGGTGATGGTCGGCAAGCGGTTGCGTCGGTGCAGATTCGCTTCCTCCGAAACATTTTCAAAGCGATCAATCACTTGCGCCAACGGCACCGGCTGATTCAGCGGCACGCTCCAGAACCAGGCGCTATACAAACTGTCCGGATCGGACCGCTCCTGAGGCGGCGCGCGCAGAATCACGGGCAAGGTATCGTCACCTTCCTTAAACGCGCTGATCGGTAGCCCGGTTGTCACCGCTTGGAATCCGGCCGCAATCTCCATACGTGACACGCCGATGGCACGTGCCCGGGCCTCCGAAACGACGGGCCGCAACACGTCCACCCGGTCCCGCCAATTGGTTTGAATTTCCACCAGCCGCGGATCATCGCGCAACACTTCGAGCGCGATATCGGCGTACTGACGCAACACAGCGGGGTCAGGCCCCGAAATGCGCACTTGGATCTTTTGCGGATCGCCCGGTCCCAGTACAAAGCGTTGAGCGTAAACCATCGCATCCGGCGTGGCCTCCACCGCGAAGGCGTTGACCTGCTCCGCTAACCCATCAATCAACGCATCATCCTCCACGTCGACCAACAGCAAGCCGAAGGCCGGGTCCGGCGTTTCCGGCGAATAGGTCAACAGGAAGCGCAGGCCGCCGGTGCCCGTCATCTCCGTCACCGCCGTCACGCCCGGCCAGTCCCGCACTTCGTCCGCCAACAGACGCACCCGCTCATCCGTGGCATGAATGGACGTGCCCGCCGGCATCCACACATGCACCATAAACTGCGGGCGCGTTGAATCCGGGAAGAAGCTTTGTTGGATATAACCGAAACCATAGATGGCTGCCGCCAACAGACCGAGCAGGACCGCCACGGAGACCCAGCGAAAACGCAGGCAGCGGATCAGGAAGGCGCGATACCATCGGTAGAACGGCCCGGCATACGGGTCACGTCCTTCGCCGCTGGTCCCCTTCCCTCTCAAGAACTGAGCGGCGAGTAAAGGCGTTACCGTGATAGCCAAGAGCCAGCTCAACAGCAGGGAAACCAACAGCACGATGAACAGCGAGCGACAGTATTCACCCGTCAAATCCTGTGACGCACCAATCGGCGCAAAGGAGAGGATGGCCACCGCCGTAGCGCCCAGCAACGGCCACTGCGTCTGCTTCACGGTGGCCAACGCGGCTTTGACCCGGTCTTCGCCCCGCTGCGCCGCGACCAACACGCCATCGGTAATGACGATGGCGTTGTCCACCAACATACCGAGCGCGATGATGAACGCGCCCAGGCTGACCCGCTCAAACATCAAGCCCAAGCCTTCCATGACGAAGACCGTGCCCATCACGGTCACGACCAGCACCGCGCCAATCAGCACACCGCTACGCATACCCATCGCCACCAGCAGCACAGCGATGACAATCACCACGGCCAGAATCAGATTTACGACGAAGCCGCGCACCGCCACATTAACGCTATCCGCCTGATGCGAAATGACGCCGAACTCGATGCCGATCGGCGTTTCCGCTTTTAATTCCTCTAAACGCTGATCCACGGCCTTGCCCATCGTGATCACGTTACCACCGCGCACCGTCGAAATGCCGAGCCCGATGCTGGGATGTCCGTTGTAGCGCATTAGTGCGCGCGGCGGATCAAGATAGTCCCGGCGGATGTCGGCGATATCGCGCAAGCGCACGGCAGGCTGATCGGGCCCGGGCTTGATCAGGAGCAGGTCGCCTAACGCTTCCACCGAATCAAGTTTGCCGGTGGGGTACACCCGAATCATCCTATCGCCAATCTCGATATGCCCGGCGTCGGCGGCGGTGTTCTGTCCCGTAATCACCTGCTGCAACTGGCGGATGGAGATGCCGGTGTTGGCTAGTTTGGTCCGACCAATCTCGAGATAGACGACTTCCGGTTGTTCCCCGACCAAGGCAATCTTGGCGACATCCTCGCACAGCAAGAGTTCGCGCCGCAGGACCTTGGCGTAATCGCGTAAGTCCGCGTAGGTATAGCCATCACCGTAGATGGCATAGAAGACACCATACACATCGCCAAAATCGTCGAAAATAATCGGCTCACGCGCGCCCTGCGGCAGCTGCCCCTGCATATCGCGTACTTTGCGTCGCAACTCATCCCAGACCTGGGGCAACTCTTTGGCGCCGTAATGATCCTGTATGTCGACCGAGACCACGGAACGACCGGGTGACGAGACACTGGTGACGCGCTTGATTTGGCCGAGTTGTTGGACCGCAATTTCGATCGGGTCGGTGACTTCGTTCATCACATCGAGCGCCGACGCGCCGGGATAGGACGTGATGATCTGCGCCGTCTTGATGGTGAACTCGGGATCCTCAAGCCGACCAATGTGACGGTAGGCATACATTCCGGCCAGCAGTAGCGCCAGCGTCAACGCATAGGTCAGTACCTTGCGTTCGATACAGAACCCCGCCACGCTCATGGAGCAACATCTCCCACTTCGCCCAGTAAACGGACCCGCCGCCCTTCCGTCAGCGTCGCCCCCCCCGCTGCTGCGATACGGGTGCCGACCTCAACACCTTTGGCCTCAATGGTTTTGCCACTGCGCCGGCCTAACTCTATGAATTGACGACGCGCCGCGTACACCTCCGCCGCATCTACGCGATCCAACGCCCAAACGAAGGCGCGTCCGTCGGAGGCAAAGCCCACGGCATTGGAAGGCACCAGCGGTGGCGCATCGGCATAGACCTGTTCCGGGCCATCGACGCGGACCGTACCGGTCATGCCCGGTAACAACAGGAAATCGTGGTCATGTTCGAATTGCAATCGGACGCGAAAGGTGCGCGTGACGGGGTCCGCTACGGTGGCGTATTCCCTAACCGTGGCCGGATATTCCACGTCCGGTAAAGAATCGAACGTCACCACAAACGGCGCATGCTCGAGGAAATCCGGTTGGGCCCAATGCACGTAGGTTTCCGGCACCGACACCGCCAGCGCCAATCGCTTCGTATCCTGCAACTTTAATACGGGACGCCCGGGATTCACGTTGTCAAACGTGTTCACGAACGTTTCCGATATACGACCGTCGAAACGCGCCTCCAATACCGTGTCCGCCAACGCCTTCTCATGAATGGCGAGTTGGGCCTCGGCCTTCTGCACCGCCGCCTGCGCGCGGGCGAATTCCTCTTGCGATACCGCATTCACGGCCAGCGCCCGCTCCATCCGGGCCAGCGAACTACGGGCCAGCTCCAGCTCCGCCTCCACATTGCGGAGTTGATTTTCAAATGTCGTGGGATCCAAACGACCCAGCACATCGCCCTCCTGCACCAGCATGCCGCGGCGCACCGGGAACTCAATCAGGCGTCCGCCCACCTCGAAGGCGAGATCGACTTCGCGATCGGCTTCCACCGAGCCCGGAAAATAGAGGACAGGACGATCCGTGAAGTCACCGACCACTACATACTTGATCGGACGAACAAGCGTGTCTTCGACTGGTTCCTCCGGTGTAACGCGATAGAAAAACAGCGCGGTCACCGCTGCGATCAGCAGCATCCCGCCGACGATCTTACCCAGCATATTTCGGTTTTTCCATTTCATGTCATTGCTTCCTTCGGATCCAATTCTTCACTGACAGCGACGTCCTAACCCTCGACAAACGGGTTGATTAATTTCGGCACGTCGCAAGCGACGGCCCTACAACTGCTCATCGATCACCATCCACCGCCAAAAGCTTTATATACCGCGACCAAGCTGGCGGCGCGTCCGCCTTCGGCTTCTGCCAAGGCATCTTCGTATTGAGCCAGTTGCCGTTGCGCATCCAGCACCCGTTGAAAGTCCGTCAGGCCGGTGCGATATAACTCCGTCACCAAATCCACCGTCCGTCCTGCCGCCGTCACCGCCGCCTGCAATGCCAGCACTTGCTCGCCGGACTGAGCGAAACGCGATAGCGCATCTTCGCACTCGCCAAACGCCGTCAACACCGCCTGCTCATAGCGCGCCAACGCGCCCCGTGCGGCGGCCTCTTCGGCGCGTATCCCACTGCGTACCTTGCCGCCGGTAAATACCGGCAAGGAAAGCACGGGCCCGACACGGAAGACCTGCGCCGCGGACGATATCAGATCACCGGCATCAGTCGCCGCGAAAGCAAAGGTGCCGTCCAACGCCAGCTTCGGGTAGAGTTCGCCACGCGCCACACCGATTCGCGCCGTTTGCGCGGCCAGTTCACGCTCCGCCGAACGAATGTCCGGGCGCCGTCGAACCAGTTCGGCCGGCAGCAGATACGGCAGCGTGTCCGCTGAAGGAACCGGCTCCGCTTCGCGCAAGGCGTCAAGTGCACCCGGCCATAGCCCCGCCAATACGCACAGCGCATTGAGCGTTTCGTCCCGTTTAGCTTTCAGTGAAGGGACCTGTGCTTCGGTTGACGCCAGATTCATTTCCGCCTGGAACACGTCCGTCTCGCCCGTCAAACCGGCGTCAAACCGGCCTCGCACGATGGCCAGCGTTTCGCGCTGCAAGTCGATGTTGCGTTGCGCCGTTGCCAGGCGCGCTTGTAAGGCGCGTAGCTGAATGTATTCCGCCGCCGCTTGCGCCTGGAGCAGGACCAAGGTATGCCGCACATCCTCCTCCGCCGCCTCCCAGCGGCCGCGGGCCGCCTCGCGACTGCGGCGCACGCGTCCCCACACGTCAAGCTCCCAAGCCATCGAGAATCCGGCTTGATACAGCCACGTGGGATTGTCGGGCACTGGCAGGCCCGGTGGACGGCGCACCCGTTCGGTCTGGCGATCATATTGCGCGGAACCTTGTGCCCCCACGTGTGGGAACGTGTCGGCACGCACCACACCGTACATCGCAGCATAGCGCTCCATGTTGGCCACCGCCATGGCCAGTTGCCGATTGTTTGTGCGCACCTCGGCGAGCAGATCGTTCAGGGCCGGATCGTCGAACAGCGTCCACCACTCCGCCAACACCTCGTCGGACTCGCCAGTGACACCTTGCCAGCCGTCGGGCACGTCCAACTCCGGCACAGCGTAGTCCGGCCCGATCGTTGCGCATCCGCTCAACACGAGAGGGAGTGACATTAATAAGAAGAGAAAAAGGCGCTTATCCACTATCATTCATAACCCATGGGATCGTATAGTTTCCCCAAATGGTATAGCCGAGACCGCGCCTGGGTAAAAGCAAGAAGCACAAAAACCTGATTCAGTTCCCTCTTCTGGAGGGAAGAGGGCTCAGGGTCATTCAGTTCTCCGCAAACGGCTGTCAAGACACGGTTAGCGACAAGCTGGAGGGCGGAGCTCCGCGACGCCGCGATTGTGTATCGGTAAATAGAATGTCTTGAGTTGCCTCAGGGCTCGCAGAGCTCGCCCCTCCAACTTAGTAGAAACTGTGTGTAAGTGGTTCTCCAAAAGAGAGGTAGCGCGGAGAACGTATTGGCCCTGGTATGGGGCTCCATCCCCCCATGCTCCGGCTTGCCTCAGGCGGGGGGCGGACGGTAGTCTAGGCAAGGTCATCAGGAGGCACATGGGGTGATGCATGAGTGAACCTGTGAAAGCAGTAAGCGGAAAGCCACAGTATATTTTTGATGTGCTGGCGTTTCTTGTTGGTATCGGCTTGGCGTGGGCCTTTCGCTGGGAAACGACAGATCTGTTATGGAGTTTGTGGCTCTCAAGTTTGCTGACGGGCTATTTGACCTTGCTCGGCACGCTCGCGCCCTTCGTATTTATCGGATTCCTCGCACTGATTGATCCGCAGGGTACGGGGTCCCAAAAGGTGAAGTATGTCTTCTTCGTGCTGGCCGCACTCTTCCTCTTTGTAGCCTTCTTTTCATTCCATTTCAGCCTGTTCCATGCGGGCCATGCGTCGTTTTTGGCGCTATTATTTCCCTTGGAAATAGACATCGAAGTACCCTTTTCATTCTGGCCACTCGCCATCTTGCGCTTTGCCTGGGAACTCGTGCCGCTCTATTCCTACTTCGTAATCGCGGTCGTCTTATCCCAGCGCGACCGCTTAATTCTCATGCCGCTACAAAATGTCCGCGCGATTTGGCGGGCCTATCGCGAGCACGACCGGGAAAGTGAGCAAGAACTAGACGTGAAGGGCATCGTTAATGACGATCACGCACTGAGCAGGCCCTACAGAAACATAGTCCGCATGCAACTGCTGATCTTCTTCCTCGCCCTGATCCATTTTCTAAAACTGGATTCGTTTATCGTGTTTGCCATTGTCTACGCCGTCTACTTCTTCCCATGGTCGATTTTTTCAAACGGCACCAAACCGACTCAACGCGCTTCGCCGCATGCCGGCCAGGAACCGTAAGGGACCGAACGACACCAACAAGGCCGTGAAGATCGGCCCGAATGGCAAGTCCAACAGCATAGCCAGCACAAAAGCCAGGATATAGCCCCCTACCGCAAGGCCCATGCTGAGGGCCACCGACCGCATCCACCCATCGACGAGCACAAAGGCGACCCACGGCGGCATAAACAAAAGGGCAAAGGTCGGGAAGGCGCCGATGGAAACGGTTCCCACCACGGTAGCCATCAGCGTTAGCAAACCGAATAGGACCCGATACGGCCAGGCCGGGATGCGATTGGCGGTGTGGAAATCCGGAAAGAACCGGGCCGTCAACAAGCGCGGCGACAGCCAGGGAAACACCACAATGGTCACCACCAAGAGCGCGATGGCGCCGATTAAGTGAGGGAGATATGTAAAATAGAGTTGGCCGAGCAGAAACGATTCGCCGATGGTCCGGCCATGGTCCATGAACGAGCCGACCAGTAACGTGGCGGACCAGCCCAAGAGGATCATCACCGCATAATGGCTATTGCCCACTTTGGGCAAGGCCGCCCGCACCAACATGGCCGTCCCGGCCACCGCAAAGGCCCCCACCAACGCCGGCCAATGGAACAAGACGCCGATCATGCCCCCGGCCGCCGCGATTTGGGCGAGACCCAAGGCGGCCAACCATTCGTTGCGCATCCGCAACAGCGCCCCGATCAAACTTAATCCCGCCGCAAGGAAGAGGCCGACCAGAAAAGGCACCCGAAACAGCGGATCAAAGATCAACCACTCACTCATTGACCGACCTCGACCAGCGCGGAACAGTGCCGCTCGAGAAAGCTTAGCTCATGACTGACCAGCAAAACGGAGCGCGAAGGGGACAACGCGTGCATGACCTCCGACAACGCGTCCAGCGCCTGGCCATCCAGATTATTGGTGGGCTCATCCATCAGCACCAACTGCGCCGGGCTACAGAGGCAGGCCAGCGTTTGCAGGAGTTGGAATTGTCCGCCACTCATACGGCGTAGCGGCAGCGGCAGCAACGGCTGAAGAATCTCTGGTGCGAGCGCGGGATCAGCCCCGAGCAGGGCATAGAGTTCCCGCCCCAGCAAGGCCAATTCGGGCGGGTACTCCGGGCGCTGCCACTGATGGGCCAGCGTCAATGGCTCGGCTCGCGTCACACGGCCCGAAAAGACGCGAGCGGTACCCGTAATCGCCCGCAGGATGGTGGACTTACCGGCGCCGTTCGGGCCACCCAAGCCAAGGATTTGTCCAGGCGAAATGGAAAAGGATAGCGGGCCGATTACCGGTTGGGTATACCCGGCCACCACGTCCCGCAACGTCAGCAAACTGTTGTTGTCCATCGCCCTCTATTCGGTCGTTTCAAGCGCACGCACCCAGGCATCGATCATGGCCCAATACGCGTCCACATCACCGTCCACCGCCACCTGTGAAGGCAAGTGCACGGAGCGCCAACCCAGCTCGCGCGCCAAATATTCGCCGGCCCGGGTCGGATGATAATTCATGCTCCAGATCACCCCCTGCTGATCGGCCAACCCGCGCACGAGCGACCGCAAATGCGATGCCGTCGGCGGGATCCCGGGCAAGGGCTCAATGTAGCCCAGTAATGGCACATCGAGCGCGTGAAGTAAATAGTCTGCATCCTCGTGGTAGAGCAAGACGCCCGGTGCCTCTTTCGCCCGCGCGCGCCAATCCGGCATTCGCTCCGCCACCGCAGCTGAAAAGCGCTCCGCATTTTGCTGGAATTCATCGGCGCGTTCCGGCAGCAACTCGCCCAACCGCTCCGCCAAGGCATAACCGACCAGGGCCATCCGCTCCGGATCAAGGTAGATGTGCGGGTTGCCGTGCGGATGCACGTCGCCCAGAGCGCGATCCGCCGGCCGACCTTTGCCCAGCAAGTCTACCTTCCGCGTCGCCTCAAAGTAACCGGGTTGCCCCGGCTGAACGCGTCGATTGTTGGCCCCTTGAATCGCCGCCGGCAACCAGCCCACCTCCAACTCCGCGCCGATGGCCACCACCAAATCCGCCCGCCGCAGCATCACCATCATGCTGGGACGCGCTTCCAGATAATGAGCGTCGCGGTCCGGCGGCGACATCACCATCACCGTCACCGCATCCCCGCCCACAGCCCGTGTCAGCATCCCTAGATTCGGCACCGTCGCCGCCACGCGCAGGTCCGCCTGTGCGGGCAACCACAGCATCCAGGCTAGAGAGGCCAAAAGTAGTTTCTTCATGGTCTACATCCTCGTCAACAAAGACGACGGCTGCCCGGAGCCACTCGCCCTCGGGCAACCGTCGAATGGAAGTATCGATCGCGTTGCTGATTCAGCCAAGGATTAAAACGCGTGGGCGCCGTGCACCCCAAGGCTCATGCTGTATTGCAGCATAAACTTCCACGCGTCATGGTGATCGTGATCGTCGCCGTTCGGCCCATGCGCCAGATCCGCGTAGCTCAATTGCGCGCGAAT
>SKLK01000276.1 GCA_007123265.1 Kiritimatiellia bacterium | reverse complement strand
CCGGCAATGCCGATAACTGGCAATAAAATACCCAGCAGGATCGCATGTGCAACCGAGAATCGAACCGGGCCGATTTGCCCATTCATCACCGCCCAAAAGATCAGACTGGTCAGCAGTCCCCCCAGCACGCCGCCAATACACCCTTCCCACGTTTTCGCCGGCGAAATACGCGGGATCAACTTATGTTTGCCGATGCTGCACCCCGTGAAATACGCCGACATATCGGTCACTTTCACGATCAAAATCATGTAAAAGAGCAAATGTCGGCCGTCCATCTCCGGCGTGGACCATTCAAGCAGCAGTTTGGTGTAGAAGTTGAAGAAAAAGGGAATATAGGCAATGCCGAACAGCGTGACGGCCAATTGCGTGATCGGATGAGCGCCCTGCTTTTGCAGCATCTGCCGAATGAACACCGCAAAGATGATCCCGGCCAACAGCACAGCTTCAACCGTTGCCACGGTTCCCGGTTCACAGCCGAACAGGTACGCTGCGGCGGTGCCCAAAATCAGTACCGCCCCGCCGACCACGCCGGTGACGGGAAAATTGGCAAAGCCACCGCCCGCCAACATCCGATAGCATTCCCACAGCATCAGGCTCGATAACAGTGGGATGATCAAAAAGACGGCGGGCGTGGGCAAAAACAAAGCGCCGGTCAACAGCGCAATCATTACCGTCCCATTTATAAATCGATGTTTAATCATTCCACATCACCAAACCGCCGATGCCGCGCTTTATACGCTTCGATGGCCTCGTACAGGTGTTGCTCACGAAAATCCGGCCAAAAGACATCCGTCACATAAAGCTCTGCATACGATAGCTGCCAAAGCAAGAAATTACTGAGCCGCATCTCGCCGCTGGTCCGGATCATGAGATCAGGGTCCGGTACATCCGGCGCATACAAATGCTGAACAATGGTTTGGTCATCAATCGCGTCCGGATCCAGCGAGCCGTCTTTTATTTTATGACCGATTTGCCGCATCGCGTCGACCAGTTCCGCCCGGCCCCCATAACTGAGCGCAAGGATCAAGTGGCCCTTGGTATAGGATGCGGTAGCGGCCATGACCTTCTTTAGGCGTCGCTGAATCAGCATCGGCAAATCGCCCAAGCGCCCGATCACACGCAATCGGATCTGATTTTCATGCAACTCATGTTCGTTGTTTTCCAGGAACAAGCGCAACAGCTTCATCAACCCGCCAATTTCATCGCGCGGACGGATCCAGTTTTCGACGCTGAACGCGTACAGGGTCAAATATTCCACCCCGGCCTCGCGGCAACCGCGCACCACCGCCCGCACGGACTCCGCCCCCCGCTCGTGGCCCTTAATTCGGGGCCACCCCTGCTGCTTAGCCCAACGCCCATTTCCATCCATGATGATGGCAATGTGGCGCGGCGGACTGATCGGATCCTTTTTCATCACTTCTTATCGCCGAACTACTTCGTCCACCACAAAGGTACTGTCCCGGCGCGGGCCAACGGACACAATGCCCGCCCGGACCCCGGTCAGCGTTTCCAGCCGTGAAATATAGTCGCGGGCCGGACCGGGCAAGTCCGCCAGACAGGTGGCGCCGGTCGTGTCGGTTTCCCAGCCGGGCCAGTCCTCGTAGACCGGGGTACACCCCGCCAACACGCGCGCCGAAGCCGGGACGCTCTCGAAGCGACGGCCTTCGAACTCGTAGGCCACAGCGATTCGGATCACCGGCTGGCGATCCAGCACGTCCATCTTGGTCAACGCCCAGAAATCGATGCCGTTAATCATCGCCGCGTAGCGGGCCACCACGGCATCGAACCAGCCGCACCGACGCGGACGCCCCGTAGTGGCGCCAAATTCATTGCCGTCCTTGCGCAGCATGTCCCCCGCCACATCGTGCAGCTCGGTCGGGAACGGCCCCTCGCCAACACGGGTGGTATAGCCCTTGATCACGCCAATCACCCGCTCAATCCGGTGGGGGGGGATGCCGGCCCCGGTACAGGCACCGCCGGCCGTGGCATTGGACGATGTCACATACGGGTACGTGCCATAATCGATATCCAGCATCACGCCCTGGGCGCCTTCGAACAGGATCGACTCGCCACGCTGATCCGCTTCATTCAGCAGGCGTACCGTATCGACGATGTAGGGGCGCAACACCTGCGCCAGTTCCTCTAAACGGGCGACGGTCTCATCCACCGCCACCGGCGCGGCTCCCTGCGCCTCCAACAGCACATTGTTTTCCCGAATACGCTTGGCCAATGAGGCGGCAAAATCAGGCTCCAACAGATCTCCCATACGCAGCCCGGTTCGTGACGCTTTATCTGCATAGGCTGGTCCGATGCCGCGCTTGGTCGTACCGATCTTTTCCTGGTGCTGCGCGCGCCCTTCGCGACTCGCGTCAATCAGGGGGTGATACGGCAGAATCAGATGAGCGCGGTCGCTGACAAACAGCCGGTCACGCGTGGTAATGCCTTGCGCCTCGACTTCGTCGATTTCCTTTTTTAAGGCGATGGGATCGATTACCACGCCGTTTCCGATGATACAGGAACAGTCGGGCCGGAGGATCCCGGAAGGCAGGAGATGCAACACATACCGTTGCTCACCGATTTCGACGGTATGTCCGGCATTGTTTCCGCCCTGAAACCGTACCACCCACTGATGTTCGGTGGTGATCACATCGATGATTTTGCCTTTGCCCTCATCGCCCCACTGGGCCCCAATTAAGATTGTATTCGCCATATAGTGTTCCTGGCGCATCGCGCCTACGTGTTGCAAACCGGGACGATTGACGGGCAGGCCGCAACCGCATGTAAACCACCGTAAATTCGGCCAGAGCCTAGAAAATGCAGTTGACCCGGTCAAGCTCTCTATGCCACGCGCCCAACGGGCGTGCGGCTACAGCACACCACCCTGGGAACGCCGAGCCCCATACTGCTGACCGCCTAAGGCGGTACTACGAACGGGCACGCATCCATGTGTCTCATCGGTGACGCTGTGTTGTAGGCCAGCCCTCTGCGGCTGGCGCGGTGTGATTTTCAATCAGGTTGCCGTCTCCCGGGAACACCGAGCCCCAGCTCGGCACACCCACTCCTACTCGACCACTCCTACTCGACCGCGCCCAGCGTGCGCGGCTACAGCAGAGATCCAAGCTCCGAACTGTAGCCGGTCACGCTGGGACCGGCCTCAACGATCGCTTGTCCCGGCTTGCTTTTCTCGCCAAGCCACCAGGCTCGGCATTCCATTGGCTGAGCAGGTTCCTTTGGAATGTGTTAGGGACAGAGAAGTTGTGTTCCATTCTTTGTCGTGAGCATTGTCGGGCACTTTGTCGACAAAGCTCACGATTAAGCTCGCGACAAAGTGCGTTGGGGACAGAGCAATGGCGACCTTCAGCGGCTGGCGCGGTGTCATTTCCAATCCGGTTGCCGTCTCCCGGGAACGCCGAGCCCCAGCTCGGCCCACCCACTCCTACTCGACCACTCCTACTCGACCGCGCCCAGCGTGCGCGGCTACAGCAGAGAACCAATCTCCGAACTGTAGCCGGTCACGCTGGGACCGGCCTCAACCATCACTTAACCTGGTTTGATTCTCTCGCCAAGCCGTCCGGCTCGCTATTCCATTCGCTGAGCAGGTCCCTTTGGACTGCGGCGCTCGGCGCCGCTTTGGACTTCCCTGCACACTCCCAATCTCCTCGCTCCCACCACCCCGGGAACGCCGAGCCCCAGCTCGGCTCTGGGGTTGCACAATAGTTTCT
>SKLK01000036.1 GCA_007123265.1 Kiritimatiellia bacterium | reverse complement strand
GGGATCGAAGGGGCGATCGTGCTCCAGGAAGTGAAGAAGGCCAAAGGACCCAATGGTTACGATGTCGCTTCTGGCGAATACGTGGACATGGTCAAGGCCGGTATCATCGATCCGACCAAGGTCACGCGCAGTGCCTTGCAAAATGCGGCCAGTATTGCGGCCTTGATGCTCACCACCGAGTGCATGATCACCGAGATTCCGGAGAAGGAAGCGGCCCCGGCCGGCGGCGCCCCGGACATGGGTGGCATGGGCGGTATGGGCGGCATGGGCGGTATGTACTAAGCCAATCGCCGGTAAATGCCGGTTGACAGATATGAGCGGGGTACGTATAGTGCCCCGCTCATATTCTGTTGACTATGGAGGAAGTCCTTGAACTCGAAATATTTAGACGCTGCTAAAGAACGTATTCCCAACATTCCATTGCTGATTAATGTGGTGGCCCGGCGGGTGCGCCAGCTTAACCGTGGTCAACGGCCCTTGTTGAAGCCTGAATCGGCACAAACGCCGCATTTGGATATCGCCCTGCAAGAGATTGCCGACGGCAAGCTGACGGCGGAGATCGCCTTCAAGGGGGATGCCTCGCCCAGCAGCGGTAACGTGATTACCCTTTAACCGGGGGCCCTGCGCCTTGCAGGGCCATCGATATGAGTGCGTCGCAGTCCAGCGCGCCGACCGGCATCAAGCCGGTAACCACCAACCGCAAAGCCTTGCGGGACTATCACGTCATTGATCGGCTTGAAGCCGGTGTGGCGTTGTGCGGTACGGAGGTGAAGTCGATCCGCCAAGGGCATTTGACCTTGAACGAGGGCTACGCCCGGTTGGAGAAGAATGGCGAGGTGTTTCTCTACGGTGTGCACATCAACCCTTATGATCATGGAAACGTCCATAATCATGATCCGGTCCGGCCTCGTAAACTCTTGTTGCATCGCCGGGAAATCAAGCGATTGTTCGGGCAGACGGCTGTAAAAGGACACGCCTTGGTGCCCTTGAAGGCCTATTTCAAGCGGGGCCGCCTGAAGATCGAGTTGGGTTTGTGCAAGGGAAAACAAACCGTCGACAAACGGGAAGACATCAAGCGCAAAACTGCGGACCGCGAAGCCGAACGCGCCATGGCCCACCGCAATCGGCGCTAGCCGGTGTTCGCATCGGTGTTCGAATCGATTGACTACGCGCCTACGTTGTATCAAAATCTCAAGCAGATCGCGGTCGGACTGGGACAACGCCGTTCCGTCGAACTGTCGATAGCGGGGGGCTCGCTTGAATACACAACGCTCGGTTTGGTTGGCTGGGATGACACCCAAGCGCTGGATGGGTGTGGGGCTGGTCTGGCTGGGCGTCATCGCCGCCTTGGGCGGACTCTATGTGGTTGCGCGCGGGGTGATCATCGATGAAATCCGGCAACATGCGAAAGGCGTCGCCATTGCCGTGGCCGCCGGCATTGATGCGGCGGATCTGAACCGGGTGCATACACCCGAGGATATGGAGACCACCGAATTTAGGCGGGTTCAAGCTTTCCTGGACCGTGTCTCCAAATCGAATGTGGATGTGCAGTACATCTACACGATGAGGCGCAGCCTTGAGCCGGGCGCTGCGATCACCGACTATGTCTTTGTGGTTGATGAGTCCCCGCGCGACCGGGATGGTGACGGGGTCATCTCCGAGGAGGAAATGAGCGAGGAGCCGGGTGAACCTTACGATGCCGCCTTGTGGCCGAAACTGGTCGAGGCGTGGGACCGGCCGACGGCCGATCCCCGTATCCAGCCTGATCCGCCGTATCCCGACCTCATTTCCGGTTACGCGCCGGTTCGCGATGCGGAGGGGCAAACGGTTGGCATTGTCGGCGTCGATATCATTGCCGACACCGTTTACGGAAAACTCCGGGGCGTCCAAGTGGCGTTTTCCGTGGTTGCCCTCCTGTTTATCGGGTTGATCACGAAAGTCGTCAGTCTTCACTATCAGCAACAGGAATCGTTCGAGCGGGTGACCCGGCTCGGGGAGGAATTGGCTGAGCGCAACGAATTGCTTAAGGTTACCAATGAAGAGCTGGCGGAACACAATCGCCGCATGGAGCAAGACCTCAAGCTGGCGCAGTCCGTCCAGTTGGGGTTCCTGCCGAATGAATTCCCCCGTCAGGATCGATTACAATTCGACAAATTCTATCTGACGTCGGATTTGTTGGGTGGGGATTTATTCGATGTGTTCAGCCTTGATCATGATCATGTTGCCATCTACATGGCCGATGTTTCAGGGCATGGGGTCAGCGCCGCGTTGATCTCGGGATTGCTGAAGATGGCGGTGGCGTCCGTGCGCGGGCAACGAAGTCCGGTCGGTGATGCCATGCGGTCGGCCCTTTTCGATCCTGATCAGGTGTTGCATGCCCTCAATGATATGTTGTTGAAGGAGATTCCCGAATGCGACTTCATCACCATGATTTATGCGGTGATGGATGTGAAATCCAATCACTTACGGATTGCGAATGCCGGCCATCCCTATCCGATTTGTTATCAGCCGGGGACCCGGCAGGTATCGCTTTGGACCATTCCCGGCGGTCCCGCCCTCGGCATTCTGGAGGACCAGGCGTATCCGGTGTCGGAAAAGGAGGTGCAGGTGGGCGACCGCATTCTCTTCTATACCGATGGATTGACCGAGGCGATGAGTCAGGAAAACGAGGAGTTTGGTGAAGCACGGCTACTCGAAATGATCAGGGAGCACGGACCGCGTGAACCGGTGGACATTCTGGACGCCATCCGGTTGGCCGTGGATGTCCACCGTAACGGGGAGCCGGTTAGCGACGATTTCTCCATGTTAATTGCCGAGATTCGCCCCGATGGGGTGCGGACTTGACGACGATTCGGATGCCCGTATGCTGTTGGAGTCACACCGACTAATGGTGCCAGCAATGAAATGAGCGTATGGAATTATTAACCTACATTATAGTGGCCTTGGTTGTGTTCGCCTTATGCGGGTTGGGGATGGCGATTGGCCTGATCTTCCGCAATAAACCGATACGCGCCTGCGGCAACGCGGCCCGCGACTTTGAAGGTCAACAGATTAGCTGTGCGGCCTGCGGTGCCCGGAATGCGTCGGAATGTAAAGAAGACAGCGAGACCGATGCCGCCCGCCGTCCTGTGTGAAGGCGTTGGCTGAAGGGCTATTCCGCAATCGGTGATGCTGCGAAGAACGCTTCGATTTCGGCCACCCGGCTGAACCGCAAGACTTGTAACGCCTGTTTTCGCGCCTCCTCCAGATGCGTTTGCTTGATCACCTGCTGAATGCGGGGAATGTGCCGCGCGTCCACACTGAAGGTGCGCAAGCCACAGCCGAGAAAGAAAACGATCATGTGGGGGTTTGTCGCCGCATCACCGCAGACCGACACATCAATCCCGGCTCGCACGCTGGCATCGATCGTCTTGTTTAGGGCGCGCAGCACGGCAGGGTGATAGGGTACATACAGATCCGAAATTTGCTCGTTAGTCCGGTCGACGGCGAGCAGGTATTGAATGAGATCGTTGGTGCCAATGCTGATGAAGTCGGCCTCTTGGGCCAGTTCGTCGATCATTTCGATGGCGGAGGGCAGTTCCACCATCAGGCCGAGTTCCGGTCGGGCATTGTGGGGTGTGCCCTCTTGTTCTAGTTGCTCCATGCACTCCCGCACCACGTCACGCGCGTGCATGAAGTCGTCCAGTGACGAGATCAGCGGGAACATGATCCGCAGGTTATGGCCGTGGCCGGCCCGCAGCATGGCCCGGAGTTGCTGTGCGAAAATCGGGCGATTGCGCAGGGAAAAACGGATCGCGCGCAAGCCCAGAAACGGATTGGCCTCTTGCGGAATGGGGGCATAGGAAAGGGATTTGTCCCCGCCGATGTCCAGTGTCCGCAGGGTAATCATGCGGTCCTGCATGCTTTCGACGAGGCGGCGGTAAATGCGCATCTGCTCTTCTTCCGATGGGAAATTGTCCCGGACGATGAAGGGAAATTCGCTGCGATACAGGCCGATGCCTTCGGCTTTCAGGCGCAGGGCATGGGTCAGGTCGCTGAGCAGGTTGATGTTGGCATACAGTCGCACACGTACGCCGTCGGCCGTTTGTGTTCTGGGGTCGACGTTGGGTTCGCGTTGTTGAATGCGCTTTTGTTCTTCGATCAGTACGACATAGGATGCGCGCACGTCCTTGTCCGGGTCGATAAACAGGGTGCCTTGCATGGCGTCGATGAGCAAAAAGCGGTCCTCGGCCAGCACCATAAGTTCCTGGTCATCGACCAGCAAGGTCGGTAATTGCAGGGACCGGGCCAGGATCGATATATGGGCGGTGGTGCTGCCGCTGAGCAGGACCAGTCCGGCCGCCCGTTGCGCGGCCAGTTTCAGTAGTTCGGACGGCAGCAACTCATGAGCGACAATGATCCGGCCTTCGTAATCGGCTTGCTGGGCATTGTGCGACATCAGATTGAGTAGCAGGCGGTGCCCCAAATCCTTTACGTCCAGTACCTTTTCGCGCAAGCGCGGGTTTTTGCTGTTGTCAAAGAGGTCGATGTACTTGTGAATAATCGAGGCAACCGCTTTGGGCGGGGGCACACCGGCCTCGATTTCGTGGACGACGGCGCCGGAAAACTGGGCATCTTTCAGGATCAATAGGTGGGCGCTGAAGATGAGGGAGGCGACATCGGATAGTTCCTCCTCCAATTCCCGTTGCAGTGCGGTGAGTTGATCTTCCGTTTCTTTCAGAGCCCGTTGGAAATCATCCAATGTGCGTGGGGTCGGGTCCTCCTCGAACACCCGCAATGCCTCTTCGTCAATCGTGCCGATCACCGACGCCTTCCCCATCGAGATCCCTTCGGAGATGGCCTTACCGCGAAGGAAGCGCGGCAGAGTGGGGGCTGGTCGTTGCACGGGCTCGGCGACCGTGGCATGCATGCTCATTAGCAAATTGGCGTTTTCGATCGTGGTCGCAAGCTGTCCCGCGATGGCGCGCAGGGCTTTAACGTCGTTTTGATCGAAATAGTTCGGTTCGGGATCCTGGGCCACCAGCACGCCGATACGATCCAGTCCGCGCAGGATCGGCACAGCCAGAAAGGCCTCGTACTGTTCCTCTTGGATGTTGGGGATGTATTTGAAGTTCGGATTTCCGGAGCCCCGGCCCTCGCAGATGGGGCGGAGTTCACGCAGGGCGAGTCCGGTTATGCCTTCTCCGAGTTTCAAGCGGACCTGGCCGACCGCCGATGCATCGAGTCCTTGGGTGGCGCGCAACACGAGCTCTTGCGTCTCTTCGTCAAACAGGTAGATCGAGCAAACCGCCGCCTTCATGTGCCAGGCGATGATGCTGGTTGCGGTATCCAGGAAGTCGGTCAGGCTGCTGCTGCGCTCAAACAGTCCGGCCAATTCGGCAATGTCACAAATTAGATCAACATTATCCTTGTTCCGCATATCCTTTTCCCTCGATGGATGATACGCAGGGTAGCGGCCGATGGCAAACTTCTAGTGACGGAATTTAGGGGGGATTCTTCGCGCTCATCTATTTCAGCGTGTCCCTGTCCTCCATAGCCCCACACTTCTCGAAGTGTGGACAGCCGCTAGGGCGCTTCTCTTGCTTGCTTCCATGCCACACTTATCGGAGGAGGTCGTCTTGACGTTCGGCGCACACTCGGCTAGCTTAACGACTCCTTTCCCGTGGACGAATCATGAAGACAATGCCGATACGAATACTGCCTTCGATCCTCGCCGCCGACATGGCGAATTTGGAGGCCGATTGCCGACGCGCCCTGGCGGGGGCAGCGGACGGATTGCATGTGGACATTATGGATGGCCACTTTGTGCCCAATCTGAGTATGGGGCCGGCCGTGGTGGCGGCGTTGCGCCGGGCGTTGGGCGCGGATATCTGGTTGCATGTGCACTTGATGGTTGAACGACCGGATCGCTATGTTGAGCCCTTTATCAAGGCTGGAGCGAATACCGTATTGATTCATATCGAGTCGGCCGGCGACATCCCGGCCACCTTGCAAACGATTCGCGAGCGCGGCGCGCGACCCGGCATCACTTTGAACCCGGCTACGCCGGCCGCTGCCTTGGACGATGTGATGGGGGAGGCGTTGGCTGAGGAGATTCTCTGCATGACAGTCGTGCCGGGGTTCGGGGGACAATCGTTTATGCCGGAGGTCCTGCCCAAGATTGCGGCCTTACGCCATCGATGGCCCCATATCGACATCTCGGTCGACGGCGGCATTGATTCGGAAACCGCGCTCGCCTGCGCAGCGCATGGCGCGAATGTCTTGCTGGCAGGCACCTCATTATTCGGTGCCACGGATTTGGCGGGTACCTTGCAGGCGATGCGCAAGGGCTGCGCAGCCGTTTATGGGCAGGAACTGGCGTGACGGATCTGAGCCATATTCGCAATTTTTGCATCATTGCGCACATCGACCACGGCAAGTCCACGCTGGCGGATCGGATGCTGGATGTGACCGAGACCGTGGACGTCCGGGAACGGCGTGAACAAATACTGGATTCCATGGATTTGGAGCGCGAGCGGGGCATCACCATCAAGGCCCATCCCGTGACCATGAACTACAAAGCGGCCGACGGACGCATGTACCGCTTCAACCTGATTGATACCCCGGGCCACGTCGATTTTTCCTACGAGGTGTCCCGCAGCCTGGCCGCTTGCGAAGGCGCACTGTTGGTCGTGGATGCCGCGCAAGGGGTGGAGGCGCAAACCGTCGCCAACACCCATTTAGCGGTGGAGCAGGGGTTGGCGATTATTCCGGTCTTGAACAAGATCGATTTGCCCAGTGCGGATGTGCCCGAGGTGATCCGCCAAATCGAGGAAGTATTAATGATCCCGATGGACGATTGCCTGCAGGTGAGCGCCAAAACCGGGGCTGGTGTGGAAGCGGTGATGGAGGCGATTGTGGCGCAGGTCCCGCCCCCGCGCGGCACGGTCGATGCCCCCTTGCGGGCGTTGGTCTTCGATTCGACCTACGATGCGTATCGCGGTGTCATCACCTATGTCCGTGTGGTCGACGGGGCTTTTGCGAAAGGAGACAAGATTCGCTTGTTGAGCACCGGCAAGGATTACGAATTGAAGGAGACCGGCGTCTTCACGCCGAAGCCGCTGGCCATGCCGCGGATGCAGGCCGGCGATGTCGGCTACTTGATCGGCAACATCAAGGATACGTCGGAAATCAAGATCGGCGATACGATGACCCGCCCCGACCGGCCAACCAAGGAGCCGTTGCCCGGTTTTAAGCAGATTCAGCCGATGGTGTTCAGCGGTATTTACCCCGTCAACACCGCCGATTATGAAAAACTCAAGGCGAGCCTGGACAAGTTGATCCTTAACGACAGCTCGTTTCAGTATCAGGCCGAAAGTTCAGTGGCCTTGGGGCTCGGTTTCCGCTGCGGCTTTCTCGGGCTTCTGCACATGGAGATTATTCAGGAGCGGTTGCGCCGGGAATATGACATGGACATTATTACCACCTATCCAGGCGTGATCTATCAAGTCTACTTGACCAATGGCGAAATGCAGGAGGTGGATAATCCAGCGCATTTGCCCGAGATCACCATGATTGAGCGCATTGAAGAGCCCAAGGTGAACGCGTTCATCATCTGTCCCAACGAGTTTATTGGCGATATCATGCAGCTCGTCATGGACAAGCGCGGCGAGGTGGAGAAAACGGATACGATGGATGCGCGCCGCGTGATGTTGACCTGCAACATTCCGCTGAATGAAATCCTGGTCGATTTTCATGACCGGCTCAAAAGCATCAGCCGCGGCTATGCCTCGATGGACTATGAACACATCGGCTATTTCGAGGATAAGTTGGTGAAGCTGGACATCATGGTGCATGGCGAGGTGGTGGACGCCTTCTCCTGTATTGTGCACCGGGATAAGGCGGTGGAGCGGGGGCGTCAAATGTGCAAGTCGCTCAAGGACGTGATTCCCCCGCAACTTTTCGCCGTGCCGATTCAGGCAGCGATTCAAAAATCCATTATCGCCCGCGAGACGATCCGGGCGTTGCGTAAGGATGTGACCGCGAAATGTTACGGGGGGGACATTACGCGAAAACGCAAATTGTTGGAGCGCCAGAAAGAGGGGAAGAAGCGGATGAAACAAGTGGGCCGGGTCAGTATCCCGCAAGAAGCCTTTATCTCGGTGCTCAAGTCAACGAGTTAGGACCACCATGAACTTCTTTCAACGTCGGCGTCTCCAAAAACAGATCAAGCAGGTGCTTCAGGAATCGCGGCACGCCCGGCACATGCGCGAGGACATTGCCGATCCCGCGCAAATCGAGGCGCTGCGGGTGTTGGAGCGTGAAATTCGCGAGGCGTGGCGGGCCCGGAACTATGCGGGTGCGGAGCAGGCGGCCGAAACGTTGATCGAACAGGTGCAGCGGGTCTGTCCCGCCAAGTCGCATCCCCGGGTGCGTGAGTATGTCGAAATCCTTGTGGTCGCCGTCGGCGTGGCGATGGCCTTCCGCACATTCTTTATTCAGCCGTTCAAAATTCCTACGGGCTCCATGGAGCCCACCCTCTACGGGATTAAGGTGGAGGAACAATATGGGCGCGGGCTGATGGATCGCCTGCCGTTCAGCCTGGTTTCGCTGGCGTTGTTTGGTGATCGCTATGTGGAAATCCGCGCCGCGCGCACGGGACGGATTGGCCAATTAATCACCGACAATACGTTTATCTTCAGTCCGGACGGGGTCGTACCGCCTTTCCGTCCGGGTATGTTGCAGCATTTCCAGCGCGGGGACACGGTGGTGCAAGGCCAGTTACTGGCGTCAGGGCGGGTGCGTTCCGGGGACCATATCTTTGTCAACAAAGTGCGCTACAACTTTCGTCCGCCGCAGCGGGGCGATGTTTTTGTCTTCACCACGGCGGGCATTGACCATCCGCAAGTGAAGCCGGACACCTTTTATATCAAGCGATTGGCCGGCCTGCCGGGGGAACGGATCGAGATCCGACCGCCGTATCTTGTGGTGGATGGCGAACCGTTGCGGGAGCCGGAGGTTTTCCGCCGTCAAGTCGAGGATCGGCACCGTGGCTATCACGGGTATGTGCTGGCCCCGCCGTCGGTGCCCCCGCCCGTTCTCGCCCGGGTTCGCGACCGGTTGCAGCTCAGCGACACGGAATACTTGGCGCTGGGTGACAACACCCATGCCAGCTTGGACGGTCGCTACTTTGGCGGCGTCGAGCGGGAAAATATCGTCGGCCCGGCGGTGCGCGTCTACTGGCCGTTAAGCCCGCGTTGGGGACGTATTCAGTAAGCCTGGGCGGCTAGTATACCAGTTCGGCCCAGCGCTTCTCGGCGACCAGTGCTTGTTTGCGCAGGTTCCACTGGTTCGCTGAACCGAGCAATTTTCCGAACAGGCTGTCCAAATGATCGCGAATCGGTTCGCGCCCCGCCACATAGATATACGTGTTGGGCTTATCCATGAGCTCAAGCAACTCATTGCCGCGTTCGGAAAAGGCCATATCCCAAGCAATCGGGTCAGCCCAGTTCGGTGGCGGGCTTAGTGCCCGAAACGCGTCAAAGGTCTCTTGATCAAAATATTGCTGCAGATCTTCGTTGGGGTCGTTCATGTACAACACATCCAGCCCCGTGCGTGTCCCGTAAAAGAGACGCACCAAGCCGGACCAGTCGGGATGCTTACGGCGCAAGGTCTTGATGAAGCTGCGGAATGGCGCAATACCCGTGCCCGCCCCGATCAGGATGAGCGTGGCCGTGGTGTCTTCGGGAATCGGAAAGGCCAAGCCGATCGGGCCGGTCACTTCCAGCCGGTCGCCTGCCGCAAGGTCGCACAAGTAGTTGGAGGACAGGCCTCGAATCGTTTCGCCGGTCATCTGATCCTGCGTCACAATGCGGCGGACCATAATCGTGACATTCGGATTTCCCCGGTCATCGCGGGCGGGGATGTCGGCGATACTGTACCAGCGCAAGTGGAAGGGTTCATCGGCGTCCGCTGGCAACGGGGTCAAAATGCCGATGCTTTGGCCGGCCTCGCAATGGAAATCGGGCCGCTCCATTTCAATGATCAGTTCGCGGACTTCACCCGCGCGATCCGCAAGTTTGATTCGCGGCTTGTTCGCAAGAACTTTGGCGGGAAATGTTTCCGGTTTCGATTCAGACGCTTTGGACATAGTTACCTCTCTGGCAAGAACCCATATGTGGTGTCGAGGCGACAGTATGGAGCAGGTAGGTTGGGATTGCAAGTGGACGTTCGGGACATCGGATCAGTCGGATCGGCGAATGCGTTCATGGACGCGGCTGACACGGTCGTCCTCCAGCCAGACCTCGCCCCAGGGAAAGGACCAGATTTCGCGCGTACCGGTCACGATAATGCCTGGCGGGGGGCCAAGCAAGCGCCGCGTATCGGCCCGGCTGTCGCCGAGCTGAGGAAGGCGGTTCGGTCGTTCAGCCGAAGGGGGCGGAGCCGGTCTGGACGGCGATGATTCGGAGCCCGTCGCCAAATGGGCTGCCAGCTCATCCGGCGTCGGGATATCCTCGTCAAACGCCTCTTCACCTTCTGTCGGCGTCGGCTTATAGGTGTCCCGCACGATTAATTGGCGCTTGGTATCGAGCCATTGGGCCTCTGCATGACCATCGCTACGGGTCCACGTGTCCGGGTAGCCTGCCCCGGTTTCGTCTTTGGACGACCGCTGCCCGTGCCAGTCCAGTCCTTGTGCGTTGGTCGCCAGTAGCTGATTGATACGGCCAAAGTCTCGCGAGGCCATTTCGTAAACGGCTTCACGGCAGCGGTTGGTCTGGAAGGTGTACGTGATCTGCATGCTCTCCGATGAGAAGTGAAGTGTTCCGGACCCTCTATCATCAAGTGCGCCGTCCACCGGCTCGCCCCACCACCGTATCGCGGCTGCGGGGTGTCGTCCGACCTGTCCGGCACTGAGGCTCGTAAGCAGGACCCAGATCAGCGCAATCCATACGCCGGAGCGAATGCGATACGATTCGACCCCCTGCATCATCGAATCCAGGAAAGCAGGGTGATGGAGTTGCCGTGTTCGTCGCCAGGCGTTTCCCCGCCGGGGCCACCCGGTTGGCCGGGGGAAGTGAACGAACTTTCCGAATCCGTATTGCCCAGTGTATAACCCGCCGTAATAGACAGGTTATGAGCGGCCACAATGCCCGAAAGACCTGACGCGCCGCCACCGGCGGCAACATTGCCGTTCATGGCATAAATCCATCCGTTCACCGTCGGGCCGCTCGCCCCGCCGCCAATGGTGATATTGCCATCAACGGACACGAGGGCCGGGAACGGGGTGGGATTGCTAAAGGTGGAGCCCCCGCCAATGGTGATATTTCCGGTGGCCATGATCATGCCGTTAATCACCATGTCTTGACCGACCGTTACATCGCCATCAATAAACAGGATTCCGCCACTCGGTTCGACCACGGTCTCGTTGTTATTCACATTCACGCCCGTACGCTCCAGGATGTCTGCCGTCAGCCAGCTGCGGGTTATGTTCTGGTTGCCCTGATAGAAATACGTATGGGCGATGGCGGCATCGCGGTAGGCGTCCACGTCCAAGGTCGGTAGGCTCATCGGAGGAACGGTGGCGACCGGGCCGATTTGGACCGGGGGCATGGGGCTGAACCAGTTGGGCCAGGTGACGGATGGCGCCATGTTGACGGCTGGAGTCATGGTGCCCCAATCGCCATTGATGCTGGCGCTTGAGGTAATTTCCGCCGCCTGAATGTTGCCCCGCAAGGAGATGGGACCATCGGCATGGAGGCGACCGCTCCCTTGGCCTAAATGCAACTGCGGGTTGCCGGACAGGATGATGTTGTTGTGCGTCGACAGGTGGTCGGCGTAAAGGGTCGGAAAGCCGGAGAGATTCACCGTGCCATTGGCGTGGGCGGAAAACCCTTGCATATGCACTTGGATCCCACCACTCATGGTCAGGTTCCCCCCCGCGAACAACGCTACCGCACCAAATGGCCCCGGCAACCCGGCGCTGAAATCGTCGGAACTGTCTTCTGCTTCTGGCGGATGCAGGGCAACGGTTGCAATCACCTCCACCTCGCGTTGCCGATACGTTCCCGTCGAGCGCAACAAGACCACATTGGTCATCGGCGATGTGGCGGAAACGGTATAGTGGCCACCGCCAAATTCCGGGTTGATCAGGATGGGGTTATTCGCATGAGCCAGCGTGTGATCGGCAGCCAGCGCGTTAAAGGCGAGGTTTAGGCCCGCCTCGGCAATGGCCATCGCTCGCATCTGTTCACTTTCCACCCGCAAGCTGTGAACCCGTTGCAACGAGGCTGCCGCCAGCGTCCCCAATAGCACGGTCAACGTCGCCGTCAGAATCATCACCGTCAACAAGGTCCCGCCCGCCCGCGCGGTCACACGAGCAGGTGTGCGCTCAAAATGGTTTTTAAAGGTCGTTTTCATCGTTCAGCACTCCTGTTCCCGTCTCGTATGATGCCTTCCGGTTTCCTGCATGCGCTTCAATTCCTCGGCGTGGTTTGCACACGGATTCGCCAGCCCTCCGGAACAATTTTTGGATTACGCAAATTTAATTCCAACTCCGCTGTAAACGAGGACGCGGGTGCCTCGTCATTCACCAGAAATTCGGCCACTCCACCGGCGGGATGGCGCAGGAACACGCCGCCGAAATCCACGTTGGCCGGCTCACCCAGCCAGCGCAACGTGAAATGCTCCAGTTCCGGGGCCTCGTCACTGACGATGTCTCTGAGGAGCGTCGCCCGCACTTGTACATAGCGACCGTTCCCGGCCGCCACGGTGCCGGGAGTGGCTTGAGGCGTGATGTGGTCCCACTCCGGCGCATCGCTGAGGTCGGGCTCGTTACCGGTGCGGACGCGCATTTCGATTTGCGAATCATCCGGGGTAATCCCGGTCCATGCAAGGTTTTGGTAGTTTGGGCTGGAGAGACGCGTATCCACGATCCGGGAAGTATAAAGAGCCTCATCCCGGTGCGTCGTGCGTATTTCCTCCACCCCCACAATCCCCGGGAAGGACTGCAAGAACGGTCGGTTACTCCATCCACCGGTCCGGGCGATCCCGCCCCCGATACCGACAATATATGGCAGGGTGTAGGTATCGATGCGTTGTCCATCGGCTACCGGCCAGACCCAGGGCATGCCCGTGGGGGTGCTTCCGAAGGTGTGCGCCACAAGATAACTGATAGCATAGCTTTTCTCGCTATCGATCGGGAACGCCACGGGCAGCGAGCGTACCGATTCGCCGCTGCCGATCACGACGCTGTTTTGCGG
>SKLK01000190.1 GCA_007123265.1 Kiritimatiellia bacterium | reverse complement strand
CCGCACATCGCTCACGAAGTGCTGATGACCTGGCTGAAAGAACGCTGCACACATCCAGACCAGCTTCAGGTCTTCACTGGATACCGAGCCCGCTCATTTCTCCGGCGGGCCGACACCATCGCGTCCTGTCTGGCGGAACCGGTGGATGCCCGGACGGGCGAAGCGTTTCAGATCGAAGCCGGATTTTTCCTCGATGCCACCGAGACAGGCGACACCTATCCTCTGCTGAACATCCCGTTCCGGACCGGATCCGAATCCCAGGATGAATTTAACGAACCGCATGCCCCCGCCGTGGCGCAAGCGGACTCGCTGCAGTCGATCACCTGCTGCCTCGCCGTCGAATTCGTGCCGGGCGGCGATTTCCGTGGCGCGAAACCGGATCAATACGAATACTGGCGTGACCGCCAAGACTTCGCCTTGTATGCGCCGGGATGCCAACCATCGTTTCCCGCCCGGATGTTTGAAGCCCGCCAGTCACCCCAAGGAGCCTATGTCTCCGGCGCATGGCACTACCGGAGCGTGCGCGATCCACGCAACTTTGCTCAACCCGGCCTCACCGCCCGGACCATCATCAACGTGTCCGGCAACGACTATCACAAGGCCCCTTATCTTGCCCGACCGCAGGATGCCCAGGCATTGGATGAAGCCCGCCATCTTTCGCGCTGCTACCTTTACTGGTTACAGCACGAAGCTCCGCGGGATGAAGGCGGTGTCGGCTACCCCGAAATCCGGGCCGTCCCGGAAATGACCGGCACAGCCGATGGCATCGCCATGGCCCCTTATATTCGCGAAGGTCGCCGCCTCGCCGCCTGCACCACCGTCACCGAGCGCGACTTGCATACCACCTTCTGGCCGGGCAGCCGGGCACGGCCGTTCGAGGATTCCGTTGGCCTCGGCTGTTACATGATCGACATTCATCGCACGACCGGCGGCGCGCCGAATGTCTGGGAACCGGCTCGCCCCTACCAAATTCCACTGGGCGCTCTGGTGTCTCCGGAGCTGAGCAACTTCGCCGTGGCGAACAAAGGTATTGGCGTTACCCAAATTGCCAACGGCGCCTACCGCCTGCATCCCGTGGAATGGGCGATCGGCGAAGCGGCAGGCCTGCTCGCCGATTACGTCCTCACCCACAGCCCTCGTCACCCGCACTTGGACGGCGAGGCCCTGCAGGCCTATCAACGCGCACTCGTCGGGCGCGGCGTGCCGGTCTATTGGTATGACGATGTGCCCTTCGATCTGCCCGGTTTCGAAGCGATTCAACTGCTCGGCGTCGAGGGCGTCTGGACCGGCCACAATGACCACCTGCATTGCCAACCCTTCGACAGCATCAACCATCACCGGAAACCGTTTGTCACCGCACTGGAGAGACTAACCAGTCTGGCGGAGGGCGATCTGTTACGCACAACCTTTCTCACTGCACACAACGCCCGCAAGCATGATATTATGCACGTCATCGATACCATGCGGCAGGCTAACCAAGGAAACATCCCATCATGAATCATTCTCTTTCATTTCCGCCATCCTTTGTATGGGGCGCGGCAACCGCTAGCTACCAACTGGAAGGATCAACCCAGGGCGTGGACGGCTGCGCCGAGTCCGTCTGGGATATGCACTGCCGAAGATCCGGCGCGATCAAGGACGGCTCGAACGGATTCGTCGCCTGCGATCACTACCACCGGTATCGTGAGGATGTGGCGCTCATGAACGAGCTTGGCTTGAATGCCTATCGATTCTCAATCATGTGGTCCCGTGTCATGCCCGAAGGCACCGGCGCGGTGAACGAGAAGGGCATGGATTTCTACGATCGGTTGGTTGATGAACTACTCGCCGCCGGCATCACACCTTGGGTTACTTTGTTCCACTGGGACTTTCCCCTAGCCTTGTTCCAACGCGGTGGCTGGCTGAATGCGGATTCCCCGCAATGGTTTGAGGATTACACTCGGGAAGTGGTAAAACGATTGTCGGATCGCGTGCATCACTGGCTGACGCTCAACGAACCGGCCTGCTTCATTGAGTTTGGCCACCGTACCGGCATGCAAGCGCCCGGGTTGCAACTGGCGGACAAGGAAGCCTGCCGGGTCTGGCACCATGCCATGCTGGCCCACGGCCGCGCCGTTCGCGCTATCCGCGAGGAATCCCTTTATCCAGCACCTCAAGTCGGCTACGCGCCGGTCTTCCGCACCACCATCCCGGACACTGAAGATCCTGCCGACATCGAAGCGGCTCGGACCTCGATGTTTGCCCATCAGGCCGGCAACCTGTTCGATACGCGGTGGAACCTCGACCCCTGCTTTCGGGGCGCGTATCCGGAGATCATGATGCAGTATTGGGACGATGCCGCGCCGCGCATCCAGGACGGCGACATGGTGTTAATCCGTCAGGAACTCGATTTTCTCGGCTTGAATATTTACCAGTCCGAGCGCATTCGGGCCGGTGCGGATGGCGCACCCGAGGTGGTGCCATACCCTACGGATTATCCGCGCAACCAGCTCGGTTGGCCCATCACGCCGGAGGCCCTGCGCTGGGCGACCCTCTTTCTCTTTGAGGAGTACGGGAAACCGCTGATCATCACAGAAAACGGAATCACCCTCGACGACAAGCCCAATGCAGACGGCGAGGTGAATGATGTCCAGCGGATCGCTTTTTTGAACGACTATCTTAGCGGTCTCCAGCGCAGCGTGGACGACGGCATCCCTGTACTGGGCTATTTCCACTGGTCGCTCTGCGACAACTTTGAGTGGGCAGAAGGCTATGTCCCCCGCTTCGGCCTGATCCATGTGGACTATGCCAGTCAACGCAGAACCATCAAGGCCTCGGGACGGTTTTACCGCGACATCATTCGGGGCCAGACAGCCACGCCCTGCATCGCCCAATCCAGTCAGCCGGAAACAACCTAAAGCTGTCGGCTAATGCTCTTGGTGCCGGTAACGAAGCGGAGATACGCCATAGACTCGTTTAAAGGCGCGGATAAAGGCCGTGGGTGATTGGTATCCCACCTGCTGGGCAATATGGTTCACCTGTTTCCGGGTCGTTCGCAGCAGCTTGGCCGCATCAGCCAGACGCGCCCGATGCAACACTTTTCCTGGAGACTCGTTCCACTGGGCCTTCAGCTTGCGGGACAAGTAGGTTTGCGAGTAGCCCATTTTCTCCGCCAGTTCCTGAATAGATCCGGGATGGGCGGACAGCAATTTACTGTCATAGCTCTTGGACAACAAAATCGATTCCCCCGAAACCGTGTGCTTCTCCGCGCATTGCCACCACGTATTCAGAAAATCGAACGTAAACAGGGACCATTCATACACGGGGATTTGTTTAGCTGACTTTGCCATCGCAATAAGCTTGCGGGCTTTAGGCACCACCGCACAGCGGGTGGGCAATCGGTGGATGACCCCAAATTTGGCCCGGATGAAATCGAACATGCCCAACCCCAGGTCACCGGCCACGTGAACCCATATCGTGTGCCACGGACTACCTTCGGGAACCCGCACGAAAGCACCTTGGGCGGGGCGATGCAAGGCGATCACCGTACCGGCGTCCAACGGATATTTCCGGTCACCCACTTCATAGTAGGCAAACCCGCCTAACGTCATCACAAAGGCACCCTGCGCATCGATAGCGTCCATGAAGAAATCGTGTCGTCGCTTCTCCCGGACCACGCTACGCGACTCGCCGCACATAAAGAGCTGATACACCGGCCCGTCCCAATTATCCACTGCGGGCCGGTAATTATGATCCGACTCGTCATGTAACGAATGGG
>SKLK01000221.1 GCA_007123265.1 Kiritimatiellia bacterium | reverse complement strand
TCGAATGGACCTTCCCCAAAGCCACCGTCTTTGTTCATGCCACGGAATGGCAGGACGCCTGTGCCGGAGATCCGCTCCTGTATAAATCCTATCCGGCCGCAACGCTGGCACCGCTGAAAGCGTTGCCGCCTGCGCGGCGTCACCTGTTTGATATGGACTCCGGTACGCTCTTGCCGGGTATCGAGGTACATCGCAGTGGCGGGCACACGCGCGGACATTGTAGCTATTGCTTGCCGGACGCGGAATTGATTGATCCGGCAACGGGCGCAGTCATCCACGCTGGCGGCATCCTGTTTGCGGGGGACGTGCTGTCTTCCCAACACCACCTGCGCATGGTCTTCCAATCGGCGTACGATACCTATCCACTTGATACCCGGGCATGGAAACGGACGTGGCTTCCCCGCGTGGCCGCGCAGCACTGGGCATTGGTGTTGGACCATGACCCATCCACAGATGCAATCTGGATTGAGCCCGATTCCCGTAAAGAATACCGAGTCAGCCGTGCTTGGCCGGAACCCGTGTCAAGTGAGTGACCACTTCGCCTCTTACGATTTCCAACTGGGTTTGTGCGGCGATAAACCGATTAAATCGATCATCCGGGCCCATCCGTAGGTGGCATACAACAAACAAAGCATGGGGAAATGGCGCAGCGTACGCCCTTTCAAGCTAATGAATGTCGCCGGCAAGCCAATCACGGCGAGCCAAGGGAGTAGCAACGCGATCCAGCCCACGCGACCGGTGAACCACGCGATGGGCACGCTGGCCAGTGCCGCGAGCAGGGCAAACAAGAAGGCCCACGTAAACCGAGGCGCATTTCCGCCGACCCGACCGCCACTCAACCGCCGGATATGCTCATAGCTACGGCGATTGGCGTGCCAGAGTTGTTGCTTGTAAAATTGGCCCAGCGTCACCGGTTCGCCGTGATGAATGACCCGTAAATCGGGCACCCCGAAGGCCGGAATCTTTTCCATATACACACGGAACGCAAAATCGGTGTCCTCCCCCGTGGGCAACGATTCATTAAATCCTTGGACCGCTTCTAACACGGTGCGATGGAGCACCATATTCCGAGTGGTTGCCAAGCGGAACCCCTCATGCTGTACAATCTGTCGCCCCAAGACCTCGATCATATGCGGGTTCTTGTTGAGCCAATGGAAATTCCATGCCGCCTGCAGAGGATTCATCGGTTCCGGTGGACGCGCCGGCCAACCGAGCAGTACGCGGCGGTATTCCCGCAAAAAGGACGATGCGACTTCCAACCAATCGCTCGCTAACTCGCAATCGCCGTCGACATAGGCGAACCAATCACCGGAAGCAAGCTGGGCGGCGCGGTTCCGGCACACGGGGATGTTGGCGCCGGGCATCACGTCCACCACGGTAAAGCCCGCCTCGCGGGCCGCGTCCGCCGTACCGTCGGTACTGCCCCCGTCGACCAGGATCGTCTCCACTTGCACTCCGTCCGGCTTGCGCAATGCATCCACGGAACGCTGCAGGCGCGCCACGTGGCGGGCCTCATTGTACGTGATCACCATGATCGACAGGATATGCCTTTGTGCATCCATACTGAAAGGCTAGCACAAATGAGCGAGAATTGATATATGAGATTTGATCCTGGGCGTTAGCCCCAGGGGCAATATGTTCTCCGCGGTACCGCTCTTTTGGAGAACCACATGCACACCGTTTCCACCAAGTTGGAGGGGCGAGCTCGGCGAGCCCTGAAGCCACACAGGACTTTACATTTACCGATACACAATCGTGGCGTCGCGGAGCTCCGCCTAAATTGGGTACAAATCGTTCATTAGAAATTCCCTGGCGGAGAACTGAATGGCCCTGGCGTTAGCCCCATACGGCCCGTCGCTTCGCTCCGGCGCTCCGGTCGGAATGACCCGGTTCGTACCCGCCTACTGCCTCCAACACTTTTCGGGTGTCGGCGCGAGGCCGAGCACGGTAACTGATAAGTCTACGGAATCCGGATTATTGGCTAGAATGAGGGCTTCCTGCTTCGCCCGTCCACAGCGTGCCCGCCTAGCTCAGCGACGCTTTCATGTATTCGCGGCGCATGCGGGCGATGTTTTCGATGGAAATGCTTTTCGGACAAGCGGCCTCGCACTCGGCGTGGTTTGAGCAGTTACCGAATCCTTCGTTATCCATCTGATTCACCATACGCAACGCGCGTGTTTTCCGCTCTGCCGCACCTTGGGGTAACAGGGCGAATTGCGAGATCTTGGCACTGACAAACAAGGCGGCCGATGCGTTGGGACAAGCCGCGACACAGGCGCCACAACCGATGCAAGCGGCCGAATCCATCGCCTTTTCCGCTTTATCTTTCGGAACAGGAATGGCGTTGCCGTCCGGAGCCGAGCCGGTATTGACGGAAATATAGCCACCGGCCTGAATGATGCGGTCGAAGGCCGCCCGATCCACTACCAGGTCTTTGATCACGGGGAATCCGTGAGCCCGAAACGGCTCGATCGTGATGGTCTCGCCTTCGTTGAAATGGCGCATACGCAGTTCGCACGTGGTACAGGCCCGCTTGGGCCCATGGGCCATGCCGTTGATGACCAAACCACAGGTCCCGCAAATACCTTCGCGACAATCGCTATCAAATTCGACCGGTTGCGCCCCTTTTTTCAGCAGTTGCTCATTCAGCACATCCAACATTTCCAACAAGGACATGTCGGGAATGACATCGGTCACGGTATAGGTCTCGAAGCGACCGGTATCCGTGGGGCTGCTCTGGCGCCAGATTTTAACGTTCACGTTCATTATTTGTAGCTCCGCTGCGTCAGTTTTGCGTTTTCAAATTCAAGCGGTTCGGTATGCCGGACAGCCGGTTCGTTTTCCCCCTTGTATTCCCAAGCGGCGACGTGACAGAATTTTTCGTCGTTACGCAAGGCCTCACCGTCCTCGGTTTGGTACTCTTCGCGGAAATGACCGCCACAGGATTCCTCGCGTTCCAAGGCGTCGCGGGCCATCAATTCCCCCAGCTCAAGGTAATCCCCCACGCGTCCGGCAAACTCAAGGCTCTTGTTCAACTCTTGACCGGAGCCGCCCACGTACACGTTTTTCCAATACTCTTCGCGCAGGGCCTGAATGTCGCTAATCGCTGCTTTCAGCCCTTTATCGTTCCGGGCCATGCCGACGCGCTCCCACATGATGCGGCCGAGTTCCCAATGGAAATCGCGCACCGTCTTTTTGCCGTTGATGCCCAGCAGTTGTCGGGTTTGCTCCTGCACCTGCTGCACACTTTGCGTAAACGCGTCGTGGTTATCGGTCAATCCGTCCGGGCGATGTTCAGCCAGGAAATTGCTGATCGTGGCGGGGATGACGAAATACCCGTCCGCCAATCCTTGCATCAGGGCGCTGGCGCCCAGTCGGTTCGCCCCGTGATCGGAGAAATTGGCCTCACCCAAGGCGTACAAGCCCGGAACCGTGGTCATCAAGTTGTAGTCGACCCACAACCCG
Source organism: Kiritimatiellia bacterium (assembly GCA_007123265.1). GTDB lineage: Bacteria > Verrucomicrobiota > Kiritimatiellia > SLAD01 > SLAD01 > SLAD01. Next base: position 295 of record SKLK01000221.1, on the reverse strand, counting down.
CCCATGGTGTAGTGAGGCGCCGGATAAATCCGCATGGGTTGTTTGAAGGGATCCTCGTCGGTGATCTCGTGGTACATGGCAAACAAGTTGCCATAGCGTTCACGGATGGTCTTTTCGCCCAGGCGGCCAATCGCCTCAGCGAAGTCCAAATAAACGGAGAATCCGGTGGGGCCGACGCCATACCCTGCATCGCAAGCTTCCTTCGCGGCCCGCGAGGAAATATCGCGCGGGGCGAGATTGCCAAAAGCGGGGTACTTGCGTTCGAGGAAGTAGTCGCGCTCATCCTCCGGGATCT
>SKLK01000005.1 GCA_007123265.1 Kiritimatiellia bacterium | reverse complement strand
TGCCGCCACCGCCTTAAGCGGCGACGACGAAACGCCGTGCAATCGGTGATCGCCCTGTTATACTCGCGGACATGACGTCCAAGCAGGTCAATGTATATGATTTTTCCCTTCCGGGGTTGGTGGACTGGTTTGCCACCCTCGGGGAACCGGCCTATCGCGCCAAACAGTTGTATCGGCATTTGTACGTGCTGCGCACCGGCGACTGGGACGCGATGACGGATTTCTCCAAGCCCCTCCGCCAACAGCTCGCCGACCAGGCGCAACTGGGATGTCTGAAGCCGGTTAAACGCCTAGAGGGCGATCACGGACTGACACGCAAAATGCTTTGGTCCCTACCCGACGGCGCGCCGGTGGAGACCGTGTTGATGATTTATCCCGACCGCGCCACTGTTTGTGTGTCCTCGCAATCCGGATGCCCCATGCAATGTGTCTTCTGTGCCACTGGAAAATTGGGTTTCTTACATGACCTCACGCCGGGCGAGATCATCGAACAGGTGATGTGGGCCGAGCGCGAACTGGCGGACTTTCGCGCCCAAGCGACGGCTTCGCCGTCGCCGCCGTCCAAACTCACCAACATCGTTTTTATGGGGATGGGCGAACCGTTCAACAACTATGACCAGTGGTGGACCTCCGTTGAGCGCTTACACGATCCGGCAGGGTACGACATGGGCGCCCGCAACTTTACCGTGTCCACCGTCGGGTTGGTCCCGGGCATTTTGCGGCTAGCCGATGCGCCACTGCCGATCAACCTGGCCATTTCGCTGCACGCGGCGGATGACGAGACGCGATCGGAAATGATGCCCGTCAATAAACGCTACCCCATCGAAGAGTTGATCGCTGCGACGCGGACCTATACCGAAAAAACACGGCGCCGCGTTTCATTTGAGTACGTGTTGTTGAAAGAAAAAAACGATTTTCCCGAACAAGCCGCGCGGTTAGGACAATTGTTGCGACCGGAAGGGGCTCCGCCCCTGCTTTGCCACGTCAATTTGATCCCATGGAATCCGGTGCCCGGCACCCCGTTGGGCCGGTCGGACCGCAACCGTGTACTTCGTTTTCAGGCCGCTCTCAGAGCCTGTGGCGTGCCCTGCACCGTGCGGGTCGAGCGCGGGGTGGACATCGCCGCCGCATGTGGTCAACTCGCGGGCGCCTGACCGGTCAGCGGCCGTATTGCGCCTGCCAGGCGCGACGCGCCTCGGTATCAATGCGGTAGTATTTCGACATCGTATAGGGGAAATCGTGGCGCTTGTAATTTTGTAGCCAGCCGTGATACAGCCCGAATGCCATCGGTTGGCCATGAAAGATCCACGGACAATCCTCCACCACGATATCGGCCATTTGCTGATATAGGGCGGTGCGTTCCGGCGAATCATGCATCACGCGCGCTGCCTCATACAGCCGGTCGAACGCCGGATTGCGATACCGGGCATGGTTTGGCCCGGGCGAACGGTTGGGGCCATAGAATAATTGGAGAAAGTTTTCTGCGTCCGGGTAATCGGCTACCCAGCCCACACCGAACATCTGGGCTTGGCCTCGCTGAATCTTCTCCAGAAAGGTAGGCCAGTTATTGTAGCTGGGGACAATCAACACGCCGATTTCATTCATGAAATCCGCGAACAGTTCCGTGGCTTGGCGCACTTCCGGATTATCGGCCGAGCCCAGCTCCAATTGGATTTGAATCCGGCGCCCCGTTTCCGGGTCACGTCCGCCCGGATAGCCCGCCCGCTCCAGCAAGTCCCGTGCGGTATCCAGATCGAAGGGGAAACGCGCCTCTCGCGGTTCATAGCCGGCGACACCGCGGGGGATCGGTCCCGTGGGCCGGGTCATGCGGTAGTTATAGAAGCGCTCCCACTGTTCCGAGTTGAACGCAGAGGTAAGTGCTTGTCGTAGATAGCGATTACGCCGATCCTGCTCAGGATCATCGGATTGGCCGACCACCGGATCCTCCATGTTGAAGCCGTAGTAAAACAGGGTCAATGTCGGGGTCGATTGCATTTGAATGCCGCGATCCACTAGATGTTGTGCGAGTGCCTGGTCCTCTGTGAACACCGCATCCCAATTGTCGCGGGAAATACCGGACAACTCGAATTGGCCGCGCAAGAACATCAACCACTGCGTCGCCGTGTCCCCCACCACGTATTGAATGATCCGGTCAATAAACGGAATCGGCGCGCCGGCATCAACGAGCAAACCGGCGGCCTCATCGCCTGGCTCACCCGATTCGGGATACCGTTCTACGCGCCCCGTCTCCGCCCATTTCGGGTTGCGCACAAATTCGATGCGGTAATTCGGCCGCCAGCTTTTCAGGATATAGGGTCCCGTGCCAACCGGGTTGCGACGAAAATCATCGCCATAATATTCCACCGCCTCGCGTGGCACCGCAGCAGCGTAATGCATGGTTAAAATCCACAGCATTTGCGGATAGGGGCGCTTCAACGTGATTTGCAGGGTATACCGATCCAGCACCCGCAGGCCTTCCACCACCTGGTCATAGTCGGTAGACTCATCACCGGTGCTGGCGGCGCGGAATTCGTCGAGCCCGACAATACGATCGTTGAACGCCCAAAAGCCCGTGGACGCATTCTTTGCGTCTGCCACGCGTTTGATGCCATAGACAAAGTCTTCCGCCACCAGTTCCCGCCCGCGACCGCCGGTGGCCTCGAAACTGGGATCATCCTGAAAATAGATGCCTTCCCGGATCCGAAACGTGTACACCAATCCATCATCCGAAATGTCCGGCGCCGCGACCGCCAAGGCAGGAATCACGCGGTAGGGACGGTCCAGATAATGATATTCCAACAAGGTTTCATAGATTTTGCCGATCGCCAAAGACGATGCCACATCCCCCGCGCGCACGGGATCCAACGTGCGAATACGCGACGTTTCACCGAACATCACCATTTCGTTGGGATCATAGCCCGCATCCAAGGCCCCACGACCGCAGCCCATAACTCCCAGGAGCAATGTGATGGCCATCCCCCGCGAAACGCATCGCCACCCGATCCATGAATAACCGTTCATGAAATCATGCCACACCATTCCACCCCTCCTGTCAATCGGAGAACACCAACCGAACGACAGCCAATAACATAAACGATATCAACCAGGCAGCGGGCGAATGATAATTTATAAATTATCGATACCGAGGGTTACGTGGTGCTCGGGGCGGGAGTCGAACCCGCACGACCTAATCGGTCACTAGGCCCTCAACCTAGCGCGTCTGCCATTCCGCCACCCGAGCGTAAGGAAAAAGACTGGCTGCCAAAATGCAAGCGTTAACCTAGCCATTTCAACGCCTGCGCGCAAGCCGAAACCAAACAACCCCAACAGCCGAAACGTGAAACTCTGAACGGGACAGGTCCCTGCCCATCACAGCCCCACACTTCGCGAAGTGTGGACATCCGCAAAGCTGGAACGTGGAAAGCCATCATTTCGGAGGTCGGAAGGCGGAGGACGGTGGTCGCATTCGCCCGAAGAGCTGCTACACGGGGGGCGCGGGCCGGTTTCCGGTGCTGGGTAGCGCGTGATCCACGCGACCCTTTTGGCCAACGCACACCAGAAAACCAAGCACCGCTCAAAGGTCAGGCAGGCATGCCCGACCTCCCGGGAACCGCAGAATAAGCGGAACATGCAGAAGCAAAGGCATTTTCCGCGGACTGAAGCCGGTACTCTGACAATCAAAGTTAGCATTCGCCCGAAGGGCTGCTACGCGGTGGGCAAAAGGGTCGAAGCGCAAAGCGCTTCTCGCGTGGGAGCGCGTCAGGCGGGGCCGAGCGC
>SKLK01000033.1 GCA_007123265.1 Kiritimatiellia bacterium | reverse complement strand
TCGATTCGGGCGATGTATTTCCCGCGGGCCATGGCACAACCGCTGATTAAGGCTCGCGTCAGCCCTTCATTTTCCTTATGAACGATTCGCGCACGCGGTTCGGTCGCGGCAAATTGTTCCAACACCACTCTAACGTCACGATCGCTTGATCCATCATTGATGACAATCAATTCCCAGTCGCATTCCGTTTGGGCACGCACACTTTCCAGCGTTTCCGGAAGGAGTTCCGAACGATTGTAGACGCTCATGACAATAGAGATATGCGGGGAATCGGTCATGATGGATAAATAGGCACTGGGTCGCTGTCGGAGATAAACACTCAGCCTCGATATATGAATGTTGCAATGCCGCCACCAGCGACTTCATGAATCATATCCAGGGCCTCCATTTTGCTGTCCGTAAACAGTTTCGTATTCTCCCAATATTCTTCCGGTACCCGTTTATAATTCTGCCAATCCTGCATGACAACCAATGTGGTATTCGGGATGAAATAGGGGGCGAAGACGCGATACCACGCCTCGTTTACCTGCAAGGGGCGACCGCAATCGACGATGATAATTTCGATGGGGCCCTTATTCCATGTAATTTCCGGCAGCGATTCATTCCCGTCGTAGTCTGTAATCTTACAACGAGTAACAGCCAGCCGATGCTCACTGGATGCCATAAATTGCTCGAAGAGCGGCAGAAAACAAGCGTGATTCTCCAGGGGGGGAATCCCGGTATCATCCAGCCATTTATTCATCCAGGCACACCGCCATGTGAAATCATCGTATACATGTAGCTGTTTGTCCGTGAATGCCGGGTTATGCTTTAGTCCATTGATCAAATAGTGCGTTGATAGTCCCAACCACGGCCCGAGCTCCACCACTTCTCCAAGTCCTCGATAGAATCGGGGCAGATAGGCGTAGTAGGCTCGTTCGGCTGGCGTTAGCATACCTGGAATTGCCGGTGTGTCTGTATCCAGATTGGCCCATGGCGGACGGGGTTCCAGAATCGAACGATGCAACGTGCTGCCATCCATTGAGGAGCGAATTTCGGGCTGGATCCCAGGATGCCGTCGGGCCTGCTTTTGGCGTACATACTCGTGACAGCGCAATCGAAATCTTAGCGCTGTATCGGCTACTTTTTCCAAACGCCCAATCGAGAGTCTGGCGAGACAACTATCGCGCAAGAATGTCGTAAGCCGACGGTAGATTCGTCCACATGTAGCTTTAAAGCCGCCCATTATCCTACCTCTTTCAAATCGCCGAACATTTCGCGCATTTCCGTTTCTATGCGTCGCGTACATTCTTCCTGATACTTCACCCCATCAGGGGGCTGTTCCAATTGCTGCATCACCGAAGTGACACTCTCGTGTGGGCCCGGCTTGAACGGAATGGCGTACGATGAAATAGTCGCCGGACTTTTGCGAATCAGATCGGCATGCGTTATCACATGGGCGCCCGCGGCCAGCGCATCCCCCATCGTTGTTTTGAACCCGTACCCTAATGGCGATAAGAGCGCTACAGCTTTACAGGCGCCTAAAAAGGAAGCCAGGTCTTCTACAAAACCGGTATAGGTAACCGCATCGCAGGGTGGCAGTTCCCAATCAGCCAGATTGCCGGTGACAACAAACTGATCGTTGCTGCCCTGACGTCTCATGTCGGACGCGAATGCGTGGAACCGAGTTACGAGGTCCCAACTTTTCCGATTCTTTTGTGAGGTGGGCACACAGGCAATTACATTCCGATCGCGATAGGGAATTGAATGCCTGGGCAGCATATGATCCGGGCAGCGATAAGGTAGCCAATGCAGTTTTGCCCGGCCTGGCAACCATTTCCAGTAACGGCGGAGTTCCCAATCATTGATGCAGCAGAGGTGATCCGCATATCGCTTGCTCTGTATATCCAATGCGGTGAGACGGAACATGCCGTAGAGCATCCAAATCGGACCGCGCGCTGGCCACCAGCCGTAATTGTCCAGATGCTGCCACGGTTCAACATTAATGGCGCGCACCGCCACGATCGCCGCAGGATACCGGGTCTTCAAGGCCTTCACGATTCGCGGCTGATAGGAATATTCAATCAAAGCCCCTTCCAAGGGACGCGCGGCATCCAACAATGGGGCAAGTAGATGCGGATCATCGCGCTCGATGAGGACCTGTTCGTAATGCCGGAAGCGTGCCTTAAGCCAATCCACACGCGTGACCACATCTTTGTAGGTCCCGTAATGTGGGTTGGCCATGTGCTGGGCAGGTATGACATGCACGAACATGTCAGCCTCCCCTCCGCTGATCCACCAATTCAGCGATGCGTTGCTCCGGCACCATCGCTAGGCGGGCGTCCGTTAAGTCGGCCGTTGCTTCACCGAGGCCGCGCTTGGCCCGCTTCCCGGGTTGCGCGGCGTGCCACAGGTGCACGATGGGAAGAAAGGTATACTCCCAGACTTTGCGCGTCAGGCAGCGGCCCCAAAACTCCATATCCTCTCCGCCCCAGCCAACAAAGGCTTCATCCATGCCGCCAATCGCATCGAACACATGTTTCACAATAGCGACGCTGCCACCGCCTTCGAGATTTTGAACGACTGACTGCACATTGTTTTCCATGATACGCGGCGATGCCTCGGCCATGTAGAATATGAAGCGCTTCATGTTTATTACCTCATAGCCCTGTCCCGCCAACCGGCATGCCTCTGCCGCGTAGGATTGGGGCAGCAACATATCGTTATCGTGTAATACCAGCAGCGGCGCTCGGGCATGGGCCGCCGCGACATTGAAGGTTTGCGAACGATTATACGGCATTGCGTCCGGGCACGGGTTATGTACGTAACGCACCCAATCGGGCAGGCTGTCCCGAATCACCGGAGTGGTGTCCTGTTCCACCACAAGGGCCTCAAAGGACACGTCACACTGCGCCGCGATCGATTCCAACACAGCCATCAACAACGGCAGGCGTTCTTTTCCACGATGTCCAATCAGAAAACTTATGTCCGGAACGGCATCCTCGGCGATATCCGCATTGCCGCAGCAGAATAAGCCATTCTGATGCTTTGGACGGTCCTGCCGCGTGATCGGATAATCGCGCAGGGCGCGGCGAAGCAACCACTTGCCTGTGACGGGAAAGACATCGCATAGGTGCAACGTGCGGGTGTGCTCCCAGTCGCATGCAACTCCCACGCCCGTCTCCGCCCGCCGAACCGCATCGGCACGGTTACGCATGCGAATCCAGCCTTGTTTGGGAATCATGCACACCACGTAGCGTGGCAGATCTATGAGTAGCGCGCCCAGGCCGCGTCGCCACTTAACCATTCGTTGTCTCATGATCGATTCCGCGCCACCCATGCGCGGCCCCGATTTACGATGCGCCGTAACAGTGTTGGACTTGGTTCGCGAAGGACCGTGCTGCAATAGGGCTGGTCCGTCCACTCGAGATCTTTGACCACTGGCTGCGAGGATATTCGTTGATAGATAATGGTCTTAAACGAGCGCAGGCATGCCTGCCAGCGTGTGGCATCCGCATCCAGGAAATCGGCTAGAATCCGGCCCGTGACGATGTGACAATCATCCACGATTAGCCATCCGCCCGGACGGATCTGCTCGGCCGTATAATACCAATCCAGAAACGGCGCCGGAAACGCATGGCATCCATCGATCAAGACTAAATCCAGCGCGCCCGTTTCCAAGGTTGGCAGCACGTCTTGCGACGGGGCATCCATCATTGTCAACTGATCCACGGGAATCCCGTGATCATGGCACCATCCCTTTATCCGACCGTGTTGTTCGTAATCCGGCGCGATGGCGAT
>SKLK01000216.1 GCA_007123265.1 Kiritimatiellia bacterium | reverse complement strand
ACCCCGCCCGCATCCTTGGCGTACACGCGCACGGCCGGGATGAAATTGGTGTCGGTTGCGGACATAAAAAGACGGTCACCGGCGAGGGCGACGGAAAAAATGCCGAGATCCGAGGGGATCGTGCGATTTCGCACAACGCCCCATCCGTTCGGCCCTACGAATTGTTCCCGAATCTCAAAGGTTTGATCTGCCGCCAATACCATGCGCGGGCCTTTACGGTCCATGATAGGAGCCAAACCGGAAACAGGTGAGGGAATTTGATTCATCAGATTCCATACCGTTCCTGATCGTACGAAAACGAGCACTCGCTCCAGGCCCGCCCAGTTGCCGCCGGAGTAGTCGATCCGCAAGACCATGACATTGTTGAAAAAGCGCATCGCTTCAACTCTGTAGTTGGACTCAAATGTAATGGTCCCGTTGTAATCCCAGTCGGTCCCATCCCATTTGTAAAAACTCACCACATTCCCGTTGGCGGCGGCGATTTCGCTTTCGTCAATGGCCAGCACCGTCGCGTTGGTGGCGATCATCGGTCGGGACTGCCACGTACCGCCACTCAGCTGCCACGTGGCAACGCCACCGCCCGGCAGGGCCATGGCGGCATTGGTCGGCGCAATCGCTACAGCCATTGCCGCCGCCGCAAAGCCATTGGCTTCCAGGGGTGGGAATTCGTAGGGCCGGACCTGGGCATCCGCCCCGCGACAGAAAAGGATGAGGGCGCAGACGAAGATAAAGGGCCAGAGCAAGGTGGCGTGTGATACACAGCGAACCGTCAGCCCCGTTTGCCAAGCTGGGGCTTGGCGCTCCCGGGAACGCCGAGCCCCAGCTCGGCATAGACAGGATCGATTCCGAAACGAATCATTAAGCGCGCTCATACCCCCAACCTCCTTGGCGACTTAGTTTAAAGTCGTGTAACAGATGGTGCGGCGATTGGCCTGCAAAGTCGATCTGCGATCCGTAGGCAACCCTCACCCTTTCGGGTGAGGCGGGGTAGGGGAGATGTATTGGAATTGCGGTCGGCGCACCCGCCGCTGCCAAGTTTCATTGCGAAAGATTCGATCCAGCGCTGCCCATCGGCTGTCTACTGAACGATCCATTGGTATATGGTCGATAGGATGGGAATCAGCAACACAAGCCAGCCGGCCAGCGCTACGAAGAAGGGGTGCGATGGCTGGGTAATCGCCGGGCGCGGCAGCGACAGGAGGCCGCGGTATCCGCCCATTTGGCGCGCGAACCAGATGCATGCAAGGGGCAGAATTACAAACATACCTGTTCTGAAAATGATGCTCGCATCACGGGTCGATAGCGACAGCACGATGTACAACAGGGCCACGCCCCCGGAAAGAGGCTTGGAATAAATCCAGTTCGTATAACGGGCGCGGCGACGTTTTATTTCAATGGATTGAGTCAGGCTGGCGGCATACCGATTAACAGCAGGATGACCCTTGAGATAACGTGCCACGCCATCGAGTTCCCCGGCATCGGTCCAGACGCCGTCACAGGTAGGACATTTATTCAGAAACACATTGGAATCATAGGCATAATTAAAGACGGGCATCACGGTGGCGCAGCACGGGCACATTCGCTCGGCTTCCTGAACCGGCCCACGCACGATCGGGCGATAGGCACTCCGAATATCCGCAGCTGACACGCGGCCCTGACGAATCCATTCCTCTGTTACAGGGGCCAACTCCCCCGCGTCGAACCATATCCCGTCACAATCCGGGCACCGATCGATCGTTTCGCCGCCGAAAGCGAAGGACTCAAGCGTTCCATGACATGCTGGGCAGTTCATGCGTCTTTCACTCACAAAGGCCAGAAGCGCAGGATCAACGGTATGGCGACGAGCAGGACGACGACTTGCAAGGGCAGTCCCAGTTTCCAGTAATCGCTGAATCGATACCCGCCGGGGCCCATGACCAGCGTATTGGATTGGTGGCCGATCGGGGTCAAAAACGCGCAGGAGGCGCTGACGGCAATCGCCATCAGGAAGGGGTCCGGTGATACATCCAGCCCGGCGGCCAGGCCAAAGCCGATCGGTGCCATAAGGACCGCAGCCGCAGCGTTATTGATCGCGTCGGATAAGGTCATCGTGACAAGAAACAGCGCGATCAAGGCAATTACCGGTGGCCATTCCTGTCCCACATGCAGCAGGCCGTTCGCTATAGATTGCGCGCCGCCGGTTGTTTCCATGGCTTGTCCCACAGGGATCATGGCGCCAAGCAGAATGATCACCGGCCAATCGATGCTGGTGTAGATTTGCCGCACCGGGACGATATTGAGCAGTACCATCATCAGCGCAGCGGCGATCAAGGCAATTTGCGTGGGCAACAGGTTCATGACGGCGCAAGCGATGGCCGCCGCAAAAAGACCGATTGCGATAATCAGGCGACGCGGTTGGCCCAGGCTGAATTCGCGGTTAGCGAGCGGTAAGCAATTGAAATGAGACAAGGCCTCCTGAATGGCGCTGGCAGGCCCTTCCCATAGCAATACATCACCTTCCCGAAAGCGAATCGCGCTGAGTCGTTGATGGATCCGCTGGCCTTGCCGGGCGACGGCTAGCAGGTTGATGCCATGATGAAATCGCAGGTTCAGCGATTGCGCCGTTTGTCCCACCATGCGCGAACCCGGCAAAACAACGGCTTCGTTCATATTGATATCGTCCGATTTGATAAATGCGTCACTAAGGTCTTTGCTCGCGGCCAGTTCCAAGCCCACATCATCGGCAAACTGCTTCAATTCATCCGAGTCGGCCTCGACAACCAGGATGTCCTCCGCCTGGATCGTATCGTAGCTGGACTGCAAACGCCGGATTTGGTCCCCACGCACCAATCCGATAATCGCCACGTCGGCGTCACTCAAACCGTGGATGTCCCTGAGCATTTGTCCCGCGAGCTTGGATTTCTCCGGTACACGTACTTCAGTAAAGTAATCTTCAATCTCGAAGAGTTCTTCCGGCGACGCTTCCCCCTTGCGTTCCGGCAGGATATGGCGTGCGGCCAAAACGATGAATAGGAGGCCGGCCACCGTCACGCCGAGACCCACCGGCGCAAAAGAAAACATGCCGAAAGCTTCGCCTCCATCGGTCGCCCTGAACGTGGCGATAATGATATTGGGCGGTGTGCCAATCATGGTGCACAGGCCTCCTAGCAGCGACCCGAAAGCCAGCGGCATCAGAAACAGCGAAGCAGGCTGGCCATTGTCGCGCGCCATGCGAATCGCTACCGGTAACAACAAGGCGAGGGCGCCGACATTGTTCATGAACGCCGAACAGATCGCGACTACACCGGTCAAAGCCAGCAATTGCAGTTCGGTTTGCTTGGGTACTTTCGACAACCAGCCCGCCAACAAATCGACCACGCCTGCATTGGACAAGCCCCGGCTAATCAATAGCACTGCGGCTACTGTGATGACGGCGGGATGCGAGAAGCCACTGAACGCTGCGTCGGCTGCGACAATGCCGGGCAAGACTACCGCCATGAGGGCGAGCAGTGCGACAACGTCATACCGCCACTTGCCCCAAACAAACAGAACCAGGGCGGCACCCAAAACAATAAAGACCCAGACTTGTGCGGTCATGAATAAAACTCCTAGGCGGGGACTATATGAAATCTGTTTATTCCTGTCGCCCCTTTAGTGTGAGGGGAGCGTGTTTGGTGTGGGCGCCCACAACACAAAGAGGTTCCGCACACAATTTCTCTGTCCCTGCCGCGGTCTGGTCTATGTGACACGATCGGTAGGGCAAGGCGTCCCGCCGAGCCGCAAGAGAAAGCGAAGGAGAATGTT
>SKLK01000164.1 GCA_007123265.1 Kiritimatiellia bacterium | reverse complement strand
TCGATGATGAGTTTGATCGGATCGGTGACGACCAGTTCCAGAACAGCGGCACCCTCCGGCGCAAACTCGCCCACTTCAATAAAGCGATCGTTAATGACGCCGTCCCGAGGGCTGCGCACCGTGCATTGCGCCACGTGAATTTCGGCCTCTTGCACCTGTACGTTGGCCCGGTCAAGTCGGGTGCGGACCCGATCTAATTCACTCGTGGAAACGGTTTCGGTCGCGGCGAGCTGGGTCCAGCGATTCCACTCCCGACGGGCGTCTTCCCGTTCGACTACTGCCAGATCGTGCAAGGCGCGCCAGACGCGGTCATCGATACGCAGCAATTCCTCGTCTGCCGAAACCGTGTCGCCGCGATCAACCAGCAGTTCGACGACCCGCCCCCCTTTGTCCACCGCCAGCCGCGAGCGTGTATAGGCCTCCAGCCGACCCGGCAGCTTGACGAGATCATCCACCTGTTTCGGTTGAATGTGCAGGATCGAGACCGGCACCGCTTTCTCGGGCGGATCGGTGTACGGTTCCTCCGCCCGCCGCAGGAAGATCGACAGGACCACAAAAATGATCAGCACGATCATCAGCGCCCAGATGACCACTTGTGATTTTGCCGGTTTATGCATTGTTATTGCACCCGCGCTATCCTCACTCTCGCGCGGCAGCGTGTTCTGCCGCTACGTATCCAATTGGGGTTGGGCGTTAAAGATGCGGTCACCTGCATCGCCCAAACCCGGCATGATAAAGGCTTGTTCATTCAATCCGTCGTCAATCGCGCAGACAAAGAGCTTGGTTTCCGGATATCGCGCATGCACATTGGCAATGCCTTCCGGTGCCGCGATCATCGCCAGCAGGCTCACCTCGTCGGCCCCCCATTCATAGACCGCTTCGAGAGCGGCCAACGCCGAGCCGCCGGTAGCCAGCATCGGATCCAGAATCATGGCGATATCGACCGGTTGGGACTGGGGCAGTTTCTTGTAGTATTCGACAGGTTGATGGGTCTTTTCATCGCGGTAAAAGCCCAAGTGCCAGACCTGCGCCACCGGAATCAGGTCGAGCACGGGATCCACCATGCCCAGCCCGGCCCGGAGAATGGGGACCAAGGCGATGCGCTGCTGCAGCCTGGCGCCCTGGGCTTCGCCCAAGGGCGTTTCCACGGTTGCGGGCTCTACCCGCAAGTGTTTGCAGGCTTCATAACTGAGCAGAATGGATAAGCGATGGACAATGTGGCGGAACACGTCCGGCGGCGTATGCTTATCGCGCAACTGCACCAAATGATGTTGAACGAGCGGATGTTTGATTTCAAAAACGTTTTGCATAAAGCACACTTTCGCGTTCCATACCTACACAATTCCCGGCCGGATGTACAACTACCTTTCTTGCGTAAATCATAATCCCTGTACGATCATCAGTTTCCCTGATGGGGCACTCGGTCTTCGCATGATTTCACCCTGCTGGTCCAGCAAAAGAAACGCCCCGCACGCGGTGGCATGCGGGGCGAAAAGTGGAGCGAGCGATGAGATTCGAACTCACGACAGCCACCTTGGCAAGGTGGAGCTCTACCACTGAGCTACGCTCGCATTGAACAACCGAACAATAGTCAAGCGCGTGCGCCCTGTCAACAGACAAAAAAGGCAAAACGGGCTTGAGACCCCATTCGTCTGCACGTTTTTTATGTGCGTACATGTCGTGCCTGATCCTCCCGTGGGAATAAAATTTGCCCGGTTGCAATGGCGGGCCGGACCTGTTACGGTCTGTATGGCTGTGCTAGACGGGGAGGTAGCGGTGCCCTGAGTTCCGCTTCGGCGGGATGACCTGCAACCCGCTAGAGCAGGGTTGAAATCCGGTGCGCGGCTGAATCAGTGGGATTAGGGACGTCCTGAAAGGACATTGAAGGCTGGGCCCTGTGCGACGAATGCCGGCGAACCCCGTCAGGACCGGAAGGTAGCAGCGGTAAGTCATGTTGTTCGGGTGCCGCAGGTTTACCTGGCCGGAGTCTGGAAGGGAGCCGTTTCTGCTGGCTGAGTCAGTCAATCAACGGTGCACAGCCACTTCAAATATACGGAAAGCTAAAACAAAGACGTGGAGCAGCGTGGGCAGCATGGCCGCAACATATCAGGTACTGGCGCGTAAGTGGCGGCCGCAGCAATTCGATGATGTGGTGGGTCAGGAGCACGTCACGCGCACGCTGAAAAATGCGATCGCTGAGAATCGCGTGGCCCATGCCTACCTGTTTGTCGGCCCCCGCGGCACGGGCAAGACGACGACCGCCCGAATCTTTGCCAAAGCCCTGAATTGTGAAAAGGGGCCCACAGCCCAGCCCTGCGACGCCTGCGACGCCTGTAAAGAGATCATGGCCGGCCGGGCCATGGACGTGGTGGAAATCGATGCGGCATCGAATACGGGCGTCGACAACGTCCGCGAGCTGCGCGAGAATGCGCGGTACGCGCCGGTCCGCGGGCCGTACAAGATCTATGTCATCGATGAGGTGCATATGTTGTCCGGTGGCGCGTTTAACGCGTTGCTGAAGACGCTGGAAGAGCCGCCTGCCCACGTAAAATTTGTCCTGGCGACGACGGATCCCCAAAAGGTCCCGGCCACGATCCACTCACGCTGTCAGCGATTCGATCTGCGGCGCATCCCGGTGCCGGTAATCGCCGGGGCGATCGGCAAGATCGCGCAGGCGGAGCAGTTGGATGTGGACGAGGACGCCTTGCTCGCGATTGCCCGGGGGGCGGAAGGCGGAATGCGGGATGCTCAGTCGGCGTTGGACCAATTGATCGCCTTTGTCGGCCCCAGGATTCGCGAACCGGATGTGCTTTCGGTGTTCGGTTTGGTCTCGCGCACGGCCTTGGAAACCTTGGCCGGCGCGGTATTGGCCGGCGACGTGCCCCGCCTGATCGAACAGGTGGCAACCTTGGACCAGGCCGGCAAGGACATGCAGCGGCTGATGATAGAGTTGATGGAATATTTCCGCAACGTGCTGATTTGTCTCTACGCCCCGGACGGTGTCGCTCACGTGGATATCAGTGAGTCGGAACGAAAAGCGATGCTGGCCCAGGCCAGTGAATGTGCCCCGGACCGTGTGCTTGAAGTGGTGCAGATATTGGCCGACGCCGAGAGCCGCATGCGCTATGCGCTGTCCCGGCGGACGCTGGTGGAAACGGCTCTGATCCGTGCCGCCCGGGCGGCGACGGTGGTCTCGATTGATGAATTAGTGCAGCAATTGAATGCCTTGAAGGCGCAATTGGCCGGCACGGCGGCGCCCGAGTCGGTGCCGGAACCAGCCAAAAAAAAAAGCCCTGACCCCGTCACCCCAGCGATAGACCATGACCAGGATACGGCACCCCCCGAGGCCGTATCGCCCAGCCCCCGCGCGGAAGGGGAGGCTGCGGTACCGGAGCCGCCGGCACCCGACGCGCCGACCCAAGCGGCGGTGGATCCGGTTTCGAAAGAGCACCTGCACGCGGATCATCAGCGGCTATGCGTGCATTGGCATGATTTGATCGAGCAGGCGGGCCACGCCGCGCCGTTGTTGAAAAATTATTTGATCGATGCCAAGCCGTTGCAGGTGGATCAGGACCGGGTCGTAATCGGCTTCGATCCGGAATTTGAAAGCGGACTGGATAACGTTGATGTGCCCCGTAACCGGACCGTGTTGCAAAAAGTGTTAGGGCGCTTTCTCCATCGTGAGGTCCGGGTGACGTTCAAGATCATGGCGCCCGACGAGGCCTTGCCTACGGACATTCGTTTGCCCGAAGGGCATACCCGGTCGCCCACGGCGGAGGCGGAGTTGCCGCCGGACGCGGTCACGGCGGAACAGCGCTGGGCCCGGCACCCGGCGGTGCGAAAAGTGTTGGAATTATTTAACGGCGAAATTATCGATATACGCGAATAAGGAAGGGAGCAGCGATTATGGTTAATATGATGAAATTGATGAAGCAGGCCAGCGCCATGCAAAAGAATATGGAAAAAGCGCAGGCGGAGTTGGCGGAAAAGACGGTTGATTTTTCGAGCGGCGGCGGCATGGTCACTGTGACGGCCCGCGGCGACATGTCCATCGAGCGTATTGCCATCGACCCGAAAGTGGTCGATCCGGATGACGTGGATATGCTGGAGGACTTGGTGTTGGCGGCGGTGGACGGCGCGATCAAGGCCGCCAAAGAGATGGCGGCTGAGGAAATGGGTAAGTTGACCGGGGGCATGGGCCTGCCGGGCGGTGGACTGCCGTTCTGAGGTCTTCGGACGCTTGCGGAAGGAAACGAATGACCTTCGATACCATCAAGCAACAGCTCGATACATACCGGCAAGCGGCTGTGGATATGCGGGATATCCTGCTCGCCAATGCGGTGATGATTGGCGAAATCCCGGCCCCCACGTTTTACGAGGATCAGCGGGTCCGCTTTATTGAGGACCGGTTCAGTGAATGCGGGCTGCAGAACTGTTCCACCGACGAGGTCGGGAACGGGTTGGGCATCCTGGAGGGGACCGAGGGGCAAAAGAACATCCTGCTCGTTGCACATGCCGATACGGTATTCAATGAGAAGGTGGACCACACGATTTCCATGGTGTCGGACCGGTTGATTGGTCCCGGTGTCGGCGACAACAGCTTGGGTTTGGCTTTGTTGGCATCCTTGCCCTTGTTGTTGGAACGGCTGAATATCCGGCTTAAGAGCAACCTGATTTTTATGGCTGCAGCGCGCGGCTTGGGGCGCGGCAATCTGGAAGGACTTCGCTTCTTTTTGCATAACCACCAATCGCCGATCGCGCAGGCCCTCTGTGTGGAAGGCGTTAAGTTGGGCCGTCTCAGCTATTCCTCGATTGGCATGCTGCGGGCGGAAATTAACGTACGGGTGCCGGAACTCTACGATTGGACACGTTTTGGCGCCTCGGGCGCGGTCATCACGCTGAATGACATTATCAATAGCATCAACCGCATCCCGCTGCCGAAACGGCCCAAGACCAGCATTGTGCTCGGGTCCATTGAAGGCGGAAATTCATTCAATAACATTGCCACACATTCGCTGTTGCGTTTCGAGGTGCGTAGTGAATCGGCTGAAGTGGTGCATCGTTTGTTAGAGGAAATCCGGGATCGAATTACCGAGGTGGAGTTGCATTCCTCCGCTGAAATTTCCCTCGATATTGTGGCCCGCCGCGAGCCGGGCGGGATCGATTTCCGGCATCCGCTGGTGCGGCATGCCCGTGATCTCTTGAAGGCTTTGCACATCGAACCGCGTGTCGCGCCGAGTACGTCGGAACTGGCGGAACTGATCCGGCACCGCATTCCCGCCGTGACGCTGGGGTTGACGACGGGTAAAAAGCACACCCAGGTAATGGAGGAAATTGATATCGAACCGATCTTTACCGGGGTGGCACAGTTTTTGGGACTGTTGATGGCGATGGATGAGGGCTGCTGCGATGAACATTGAACACTGGCTGCCCAATCACACGTTCCATTACAGTAGCTTTTGGGATTTCCGCCACTTGGTGGAGGCTAAGCAGGCCCAAAACCTGCGTATTTCCCTCTGCATCCCGACGCTGAACGAAGAGCATACGATCGGCAAGGAAATCGTCATCTTTAAATCGGAGCTGATGAGCCGCTACCCCTTGCTGGACGAAATCGCCGTGATCGATTCGGGATCGACGGATAACACCCGCGAAGTCGCCGCTTCATTCGGAGCGGAGGTCTATCTGGCGGAAGAGATCCTGCCTGAAGTGGGCAGTAAACGCGGCAAAGGCGAAAACTTGTGGAAGGCGATCTATCAGTTGACCGGCGATATCATCGTCTATGTAGATGCCGATATTAAGAATATTCATCCACGCTTTGCCTACGGGTTGGTCGCCCCGCTGATCTATCGCCCGGAAATCAAGTACGTGAAGGCCTTTTATGACCGGCCGCTGGCGTTTTCGCAAGGCATTCGCCCCTCCGGCGGGGGACGGGTGACGGAGATCCTGGTGCGCCCGCTCTTCTCCCTGTTCTTTCCCGAGCTGACCGCCCTGATCCAGCCGTTGTCCGGCGAATATGCCGTGCGTCGGGAGGTGTTGGAAGCGATTCCATTTCCGATCGGGTACGGCGTCGAAACCTCGCATCTAATAGATGTCTACCACAAGTGGGGGATGGAGGCCTTTGGCCAAACCGATTTGGATCAACGGGTGCATCGTAATCAGGCGACCCGTGATCTGGGCAAAATGTCGTTCGGCATCCTGCAAACCTTCTTGAACCGGGCCAAGGCCTTGGGCTTGGTCCCGCACGTGCCGGAACTGCAATCGATTTTGCGCCAGTTTCAGGTCAAGGAAGGGCAGTTCGAGCAAATCGAATACCACATCGTTGAGGAAGAGCGGCCGCCGATGATCGAGATCCCGGCCTACCGCGCCAAGTTCCATCCCGGCACATGAAGGCCGATCCGCTCATCGCGATCGTTCATTATCACTTGCGCCGGGGCGGGGTTACCCGGGTGATTCAGAATGCTGTGGCGGCGTTGACGGAGCATCCGGTGCGCGTGGTGGTTTGCTGCGGTGAACCGCCGCCAGACGATTTGGCCATCGACGCGCCCGTGCTCGTGGTGGATGGATTGGGCTATGACGAGGACGGGCAAGCGCCGTCGGCCGCCGTTTTGCTGGACCGGGTGCGGCAAGCGATTCGCGCGGCCATGGGCGACGAGCCGGACCTTTGGCACATACATAATCATGCATTGGGCAAGAACGCGGCATGGACCGGGGCCGTATCGTTGTTGTCGCGTGACGGCCACGCCCTGTTGCTGCAAGCGCACGATTTCGCCGAGGACGGTCGCCCGGCGAATTACCGCTACTTGCGTAGCCAGGGGCCGTCAACCGATGACACGGCGTTTGGGCAGTGGCTCTATCCGCTCGGGCGTCGCACCCATTACGCCGTCTTGAACCATCGCGATGAGCAATTCCTGCGCCAGGCAGGAATTCCGGCGGCGCGGCTGCACCTTTTGCCCAACGCCGTTTGGACCGGGGCCGCAGCGGCGGATTTGACCGTGTCGGAGCAGGTACCCGCGTATCGGCTGTATCCTACACGGGCGATTCGGCGCAAAAATATCGGGGAATTCTTGTTCTGGAGTGCGTGGGCGGAGCCAGGCGAACGCTTTGGCATAACCCTGGCGCCAGAGAGTCCGGCAGAGAAGCCGGCCTATACCCGCTGGCGCTCATGGGCGGCTGCGCACCGATTGCCCGTCGATTTCGAGGTCGGTCGGCACCATTCCTTTGACGCTTTAATGGCGCGCGCGTCCGTGGTCTTTACCACCAGCGTTGCCGAAGGTTTCGGCTTGGCGTTTCTCGAGCCTTGGTTGCTTGGAAAACCGTTGGCCGGACGGGATCTGCCGGAGATCACGGCGGGGTTCGCAGAGGTGGGGGTTGCGTTTGAGGATTTGTACACGGCCTTGACGGTGCCGTTGGACTGGGTGGACACGGCATATCGCAGCCGTTTGGAAGTGGCGCTGGAGGATGTCATGAAGTCCTATGGCCGGACCGCAACGGCATCGGATCACGCCCGCGCGTGGCAGGCCGCCGTGCAGCAGGACCGTGTGGAATTCGGGCGGCTGGATGAGTCGGCCCAGGAAAGGGTGATCCGGCGGATTCAGGAATCGATAGGCGCCCGGTCGGAAGTGACGCCGACGGGTTGGCGCGCCGTGGCGCCGGACGATCCGCGCATCGAACGACAGCAAGCCGTCATTCGCGAGCACTTTAATCTGCCCGTCTACGGTCGTAAGCTGATGGCGCTAATGGAACGGGTTTTAGATGATTCGACGCCACACGCCGAATCCATTGGTGCGGATGCGGTCTTGAACCAGTTTCTGGCGCCGGAACGTTTTTGCCTGTTGCGCACCTGACGGCGAGAAAGAAAAGGGAGAAGTGTCCGATGATGAATCATGTGGAACGATTGCGGCAACTTAGTCGCCCGATGGAGCCGGTGTCCACGGGGGTCGCGCCGTCGGGGCGGCTCAATGCCGGGATTCGCGCGGTAGTCTTTGATATCTATGGCACCCTTTTTGTTTCCGGGTCCGGTGATGTCGGGGTGATCGCCGATCACCAGCAATCCGCTTACGTCGCGGCCTTGCAGGCCGGCGGGGTTGATTCCGCCGTGGCGGTGCGGCGATCGGCCTCGGAACTGGTGGCGGCGATTCACGTCGCGCATGCGGCGGCCAAAGCGGAGGGCGTAGCGTATCCGGAAGTCGAGATTCGTGAAATTTGGCGACACCTACTTTGCGCCGCCGGTGCCAAGGTCGTGGCGGATACCCCCTGTGAAGTAGCCGCGATCGAATACGAAGGGCGGGTCAATCCCGTCTGGCCGATGCCGGGCATGGCCGAGGTGTTGGCGGCAATTCGTGACAGCGGACGACGCATGGGGATCATCTCGAATGCGCAGTTCTATACGCCCCTGCTGTTCGATGCATTGCTCGGGACATCGTGTGCGGCGTGTGGGTTCGAAGCGCGCTTCTGCCGCTGGTCGTATATTGAACGGGAAGCCAAGCCGGCGCAGGGACTATTTGCGCGGGTGCTCGACCCGTTGGGCGCGGCGGGGATAACGCCGGACCAGATCGTGTATATTGGGAACGATATTCGCAACGATATCGGGCCGGCCCAGACGCTGGGATGTCAGACCGTGCTGTTTGCCGGGGATCAACGGTCCTTGCGTTGGCGGAAAGAGGATCCGCGCTATGCGGGGGTGCAGCCGGACGCCGTGATCACGGACTTACGTCAGCTACTTGATTTAGGACTTGGAGCGGAATAGGCGGGGCATCCAGTGCTGCGCGGATGGTGCGTCTCAAGGTGGCTTGGTTATACGGTTTGATCAGGATGGTTTCCGTTGGCGCCGAGGATTTCCCGGTCACGTGCAGGTCGTGGGAAAAGCCGGTGGTCAGCAACACGGGCAGGGCCGGATATAAGCGACGCGCCTGCTGGACCAATTCCATGCCCCCCATTTCCGGCATCACCAAATCCGTGAACAACAAGTCGATCGTGGAGCCCTCGCGTTCGAGAATCTTCAGCGCTTCCACCCCGTTCGCGGCGTCGTAGACTTTGTAGCCCATACTTGGCAGCAGACGCATGATGAGTCGTCGCAACGACGCGTCATCTTCCACCACGAGAATCGTTTCGTCGCCCCCGAGGCCGACGGTTGGATCCTGTGATTGCAATTCTTGCGGGTCGGCTTGCAGCGTGGCCGGCAGATAGATGTGGATGGTGGTGCCTTGATCCACCTCGCTTTCCACTTGTATGACACCGCGAAATTGTTGGACCAGTCCATAGACAATGGACATGCCCAAGCCGGTACCTTTCTCCGGGGGCTTGGTCGTAAAAAAGGGCTCAAAGAGATGGGTGCGTGTATCGGCGCTCATGCCGCAGCCCGTGTCGGAAACCGAAAAATGCACATACGCGCCCGGTTCCAGCATTTGGTTGTCCGTGAGCCTTTCGCGGGTAACCGTTTGAGGCCTTGTCCGGATGCTAAGCGTTCCCCCTTCCGGCATGGCATCCTTCGCGTTGACGGCCAGATTCAATAGAATCTGCTCAATCCCGCCCGTGTCGCCGGTGATCCGGGGCAACGGGTCTGAGAGGTCCAGCTCAAGCGAAATATGTTCGCCCAGCGTACGTTTCAGCAGCTTTTCCATGTGCTGCACTTCCCGGTTCAAATTTAAGGGACCGATCTGAAACACTTGTTTTCGGCTAAAGGCCAGCAACTGGCGCGTCAAACGGGTGGCGCGCTCAGCATTTTCGATGATCTCCAATAAATCGGCACGGATGGGCGCCGTCGCGGGCAGATTGGCCAGAGCCAAATCGGAGAATCCCAGAATGGAGGTGAGCAAATTATTGAAGTCGTGGGCAATGCCGCCCGCCAACCGCCCCACCGCCTCCATCTTTTGAGACTGGCGCAACTGCGCCTCAAGCGTTGATTCCCGCGTCATGTCGCGTTGAATGGACACGTAATTCGAGACATGGCCCGCCTCATCGCGAACCGGGAATATGGTCGATTTGACTTCAATTTCCGTCCCATCTTTACAACGGTTGAGAAATAGCCCCTGCCACGAGTTTCCTGCGTTCAAGGTGGACCAAAGCTTTTCGTAGTGCTCGGGAGTCTGGCGTCCGCTTTGCAGAATGCGTGGCGTTTGTCCGATGATTTCATCGCGTTCATATCCCGTAATTTGCTCAAAAGCCGGGTTGACGTATTCGATCGTGCCGTGCGCGTCTGTAACAAGGATACCTTCCGCCGACTGTTGGAACGCGCTCGTCATCAGGTGCATACGTTTGCGGACCAGGCTTTGTTCCCAGGCCGCAGCTAGCGTGTCGGTGATCGCCTCCAAACATTGAATCCGCTCTCCGGTAAGATGTCCTGTGCGCCGGTCTAAAGCGATCAAGGACCCCACAGCCGTTCCGGCTAAAAAAATAGGGATTACCGCGCAACCACGCAGATCGGGGAATGCGGCCATTTTGCGGAGGCAATTATCGTGTGGGGCATGGGCCAACCATTCCTGCAGCCGCTCCGCGTCCGCCCAGCAGAGGGTGCCGTGTGCGGTGGCGTAGGATCGGTACGGGTCGAGGCAGGCGGCGTTGATGCCCAGTAGACAGCCTGTGAGGCAACCCAGAATCAGGCCGACGCGGGAAACGTCTTCTGGGCCTACGAGTTCGGCCAAGGGGATGCCCGCGTCAAAAAGAAGGGAATGGTGCGTGCCGTGCAAGCGGACACTCAATGTTTCAATATCCAAAGATGAACAGCAACGCTGCAGGATCGCTTCCATGTATTCTGGAAGCGATTCCCGCTCGTTCAAAAGCTGAATCGACGCGCGCAACAGCTCCATCCCGACGGCATGTCCGTCCAGCCCTCCCGCGTCGATTGAGGAGTCCGCTCTGTTCATGATAATGTAGCACCCAATAATCTACGTTATCTGATACCCCATTTGGGTCGATCGTTCTACTTTTTTGCACATTTAAGTTTGCTTGGAGAGGGGGAGGCAGGCGTTCTGAATCGTGTGTGGAATCCGGCGATCCGCAAGCAGGCGCTCTGCAACACACCGCATTCACATTCACTACGTTCCGGAGGACTGTGAAAATCACCCAGTTTTCCCGCCCGAAAAAAGCGCTGCCCCAAGCCCCTTGGCTTTGTTAGTATCCCCGCATCATGACAATACCTATTGAAGAACAAACAACCCGCATCGCCACGCGCTCCGTCGATCTGGTGTCGGCGGCGGAGCTGGAAGCGAAATGTCGATTGGCAGCGAAAGAAAACCGGCCGTTGCGGATCAAATATGGAGCCGACCCCTCCGCCCCGGATATTCATTTGGGGCATGTGGTTGGGTTGAACAAGTTGCGGGAATGCCAGGAACTGGGGCATACCGTGGTCTTTATCATCGGTGATTTTACGGCCATGATCGGCGATCCATCCGGAAAATCGAAGACCCGGCCTCAGTTGTCCCGGGCACAAGTAGAGGAAAATGCCAAGAGCTATCAGGCCCAAATGTTCAAGGTCCTCGACCCGGAGCGCACCGAGGTACGCTTTAATTCAGAATGGTTCAGTCCCATGCACTTCGAGGACGTGATCCGTCTTTCCGCCCATGTCACCGTCGCCCAGATGTTGCAGCGTGACGATTTTGCCAAGCGCTATGGCGATAACCAACCGATCTCGCTGGTCGAGTTCCTGTATCCATTGGTGCAGGCCTATGACTCCGTTATGGTGCAGGCGGACATCGAATTAGGCGGTACGGATCAATTGTTTAATTTGCTCTTGGGCCGCGAGCTTCAAAAGATTTATGGCCAAGCGCCGCAAGTGGTCTTGACCCTGCCGCTATTGGAGGGGTTGGACGGAGTGCAGAAGATGAGTAAAAGCCTCAACAATTATGTCGGGGTTACGGACGCGCCGAGCGATATGTTCGGCAAGGTGATGTCCATTAGTGACGACTTGATGTGGCGCTATTTCGACTTGGTAGCTTGTGTCGAGCCGCCTGATTTGGCGCCCTATCGGCAGCAGCATCCGCGGGAGGCCAAGAACGCCTTGGCCCAAGCCATCGTTGAGCGCTTTCATGGCGCCGACGCAGCGGTTGCCGCGTCAGCCGAATTCGCGCGGATCTTCTCGGCCCGGCAGAATCCCACGGACATGCCCGAATATACCGTGCCCGGGGATCAGTTGGAAGATGGCCGGATCGGGTTGCTGGCGCTGCTGGTGGCGGCCGGGCTGGCGTCGAGCAACGCGGAAGCCCGCCGATTAATCCAGCAGGGCGGGGTGCGCATCAACGATGAAAAATGCACCGATCCACGCCAAGCGATCGAAGTTGAGGACGGCCTGATCGTACGGGCCGGCAAGCGCAAGTTTGTCAAAATCCGCTGCGCCTGAGGATGCGCTTCAGTCCGGATCTTGCAGGGCGGCTTTGAGCAGGCGGATGTTCGGATGTTTCCGTAATACAAACGGAATCACGAACCAGAGGATGATGAACATCGCCAACGAGCTGGTGACGTAAGCCGCCCGCGTGGTTGGATCCTCCTGCACCATGCCGCTGCCCAGCAACACCGCCGGTATCCCGGGCGGAATTGATCCCAGCACGGTGCCAAGCAAAAAGGAGCGGTGTTTAATGCGGGTGATGCCTAGAAAGGCGTTCGTCAAGAAGCCCGGCATTGGCAGAATCCGGAACAAGACCACGGTGCGGTAGCTGCGTTCATGAAAATAGTCCGCCAACCGCGCCATCCGCGGCCATTGACGCGTAATCCAGCGACGTCCGCCCCAGCGGGCATAGCAGAACGGCAGATACCCGCCGCCCAGCAGGCCGATCACGCTGAGTGTCAGGCCGGGCCAGAACCCGAAAGCCAGCCCCCCGATGGGATAAACCAGCATGCGGGGAAAGCCCAGCGCCGTGATCAGCGTGGAGCCGAAGATAAAACCCAATTCAGCGCCTGGACCGAGTTCGTCGAGCATGCCCTGAATTTCCCGGACCCGCTGCAACTCGCTTTTCAGCGGCGAGAAGTAGACGATCACCACCGTGAGCGCCAACGTCGTCAGCCAGATCGCTTCACGGACGCGAAACAGCCGGGGTTCAGACGCTTTCGATGGGTCCGCGTGTTCCATAATCGGGGCTTGAAAAGGGCTCAATGGTTTTGCCTTTGAATTGAACCGCATTCCCCTCTATACTGTCGAGACCATTTCGCCCAGCTCCCGTAGCTCAGCTGGATAGAGCATCGGATTTCTAATCCGACGGTCGCAGGTTCGAATCCTGCCGGGGGCGCCAGCACGTAAGCCCTTATTGTGGCAAAAGGTGCAAAAGGGGGCATGCAAAAAGGGCTGCAAAAGGGGTCAGTGCAGCAAAAGGGCAGCAAAAGGGGTCAGCAAAAGGGGTCAGTCCCCGGATTTGGGTATAGTCGGTGAAAGTTCCGAAGAAGCCGTGGCTCTTGGTGGTCGTGGTCGTTTGGCGAGAGAATGGAATGCGGCCAAGTAGAAGCGGTAGGG